>JAHDXX010000007.1:0-18549 GCA_023384025.1 Sphingomonadaceae bacterium | reverse complement strand
AGGTTGTCGACGAGCTAGCGCGCTTCTTGCGCGCCCCGCAACGCCCCATGATTCGGAGCGGGGCTGTTGACGCGCTCTGTCCCGCAGGGCCTGCGGCCTTGCTCCTGAGGGCGCCGCGTTTGACGGGCATGCCCCGCGCGCACTCTGAACCGGCGGACAGAACGGCGCGCGCAGGCATGGAAAACCGACATTCCCCGGCTTTCCGCCTGCACGAGCAAGCGCGCAATTGCCGCCTCCCTTCAGGGTGCGATTTCCTGCCTTGGTAACCTCGCTTGCCGCTCGTGCGACATTCAGCATGAGCAGGTTAGAGTGAGAGGGTGGCGGGCTTCGCCGTGACGGGATGAGGGTCGAGAGAGAGGCTCCCGGCCGCCCGTCATGGAGATTCTCCCATGAACATGCAGGTTCTCGATACGCGCCGCAATGCGAGCGGCGGCTACAAGGTGGATGTCACGCGCGGCGAACGCGTCGGGCGAGTGTCGTCGGAGTGGTTTTCGCGGCCCGACGATGAACGGTATCTCTCGCTGGGCGATCTCGCCCGCTCGGTGCGCGGCCGATCAGAGCGTAGCCGGACCCGCGTGGTCGAGACAGCGCTGATCCACGTCGAAGCGAGCCGCAACGATCCCGAGCGCCTGGCGTTGATGCTGCCGAGTGCCGATGCCCCCGTGGCGCCGACCCACTGGAGCTTCGGACAACTGGCAAGCCAGGTGGGCGCTCCCGCCGCCTATCTACGCCAGCTTCCCGCGCCGCTCGCCGCGATCAACCTGCAATACGGCCTGACTTCGAACCGGGCCGAGCAGATCAAGACGCTGGAAACCGACAATGGGAGGGTCGAACTGCGCGCCGTGACCGGCCCCGACTATGGCCGCATCTACGACCACGAACTCGTCGAAGCGGTGCAGAAGATCGCGGGCAACAGCACCGGCGACACCCGTTGGAAGGTGCCGGGCGTGCTCGACTGGTCGACCGGGATCTACAATCCTTGTGTAGATATTTCGAAGGACACGACTACGCTCTACGCCTCCGACCGCGACGTGTTCCTGTTCCTGGTCGATGACCTCAATCCCATCGAAGCGGGCCGACTGCCCGATGGATCACCCGATCTCTACTTCCGCGGTTTCTACTGCTGGAACTCCGAGGTTGGCGCGAAGACGCTCGGCATGGCGAGCTTCTACCTGCGCGCGGTCTGCCAGAACCGCAATCTGTGGGGCGTCGAGGACTTCGAGGAAATCAGCATCCGACATAGCAAGTACGCGGCCAATCGCTTCGCTCACGAAGCCGCGCCGGCGCTGGAAGGCTTTGCCAACTCTTCGCCGCTGCCCTTCGTCAACGGCATCAAGGCGGCACGCGAGCGGATCGTTGCCCGCACCGACGAGGACCGCAGCGACTTCCTCCGGGCGCGTGGCTTTTCGAAGGCCGAGACCGGCAAGATCATCGAGACCGTGCTGGCCGAAGAAGGCCGTCCGCCCGAATCGATCTTCGATTTCGTGCAGGGCATCACCGCGCTGGCTCGCGGCAAGGCTCACCAGGATGCTCGCCTCGACATGGAGGGTAAGGCGAAGAAGCTGCTCGACCGGGTCCATTGATCCGGGTTCTTCCTGTCTGTTCTCCTGAGTGGCGCTGCCTTCTCCAGAGTGAGAGGGCGGCGCTTTGCTTCGTGACGGGTCGAAGCCGAGAGAGAGGCTCTCGGCGGCCCGTCATGGAGAACACCCATGACCAAGTCTCAAACCAAGTCCGAGGCCAAGCCATTGCCCAAGCTCGTGCTCAGTTCCTCGCGCGACATCCCCTTTTCCCAGCTGGTGCTGAGCCAGCAGAACGTCCGGCGCGTGAAGGTCGGCATCTCGATCGAGGATCTGGCCGACGACATCTATCGCCGGACCCTGCTCCAGAGCCTCAACGTCCGCGCCATGCTTGGCGATGATGGACAGGAGACCGGTCAGTTCGAGGTGCCGGCCGGTGGTCGCCGCTTCCGCGCGCTCGAACTGCTGGTGAAGTCGAAGCGGATGGCAAAGGACCAGCCGGTTCCCTGCGTGGTGCGCGAGGGCGGCATCGCCGAGGAAGACTCGCTCGCCGAGAACGTGATGCGCGAAGGGCTCCACCCGCTCGACCAATTCCGCGCCTTCAGCGCGCTGGTCGAGGCGGGGCTTTCCGAAGAGGACATCGCGGCCCGGTTCTTCGTCTCGGTCTCGACCGTGCGGCAGCGTCTGCGCCTCGCTTCGGTCGCGCCCAGTCTGCTCGACATCTACGGAGAGGACGGCATGTCGCTCGAACAGCTCATGGCCTTTTCGGTCACCGACAACCATGCCCGCCAGGAGCAGGTCTGGGAACAGGTGAATGGCAGCCAGTACATCTCTGCACATCAGATCCGTCGGCTGCTGACCGAACAGGCGATTGCCGCCAGCGACCGCCGCGTGCGGTTCATCGGCATCGACGCCTATACCGAGGCCGGCGGCTATGTGATGCGCGATCTGTTCTCGGCTGATGATGATGGCTGGTTGCAGGATCCGGCCTTGGTCGAGCTGCTGGTGAACGAAAAGCTCAACGAAGCAGCGCAGGAAATCGGCGCCGAGGGCTGGAAATGGGTCGAGGCCGCGATTGACCTGCCTTACGGCTGCGAGCGCGGCAAGCGCCGGATCACCGGCACGACGGTTCCGCTGACTGACGACGAACAGGCGCGGCTCTATGCGCTGGTCGAGGAATACGATGCCATCGGTGAGGAATATCGCGATGGCAGCGACCTGCCCGATGAGGTCGATACCCGGCTGACCGAGATCGATGTCGAACTGACGCCACTCACCAGTCGTCGCGTCGTCTATGAGCCCGAAGACATGGCGCGCGCGGGGGTGTTCATCTCGCTGGCGCACGACGGGCGGCTGCGGATCGACCGCGGCTATGTCCGGCCGGAGGATGAACCTGTTGCCGAGGACCAGGGCACATCCGTCAATGCCGAGGCTGCGACGCACGCATCAGGCCCAGCGATCAGCATTGGCGGGCAGGTCCAGGATGAGCACCAGGGTGACGACGAGGACGACACCATCCGACCTTTGCCCGACCGGCTCGTCTCCGAGCTGACGGCCGTGCGCACGGTGGCGCTGCGCAATGCTCTCGCCCAGGATTCGCAGACAGCATTCATTGCCGTTCTCCACGCACTCGCCCTGTCGGTGTTCCGTTCGCACGGCACCCATGGCTGCGTGCAGATCGGTGTCACCCAGGCCTGGCTCGGGAATGTCACCCCGGACCTGCGCGAAACCCCGTGGAGCATGGCGGTCCAGGAACGGCACGAGCAGTGGGCGGCGCGCCTGCCCGACGAGCCGGGTGCGTTGTGGGATACGCTAACTGCGCTCGCCCATGACGAGCAGATGGCACTGCTTGCCCACTGCGTCTCGCTCGGCGTCAATGCGCTCTTCGAGCCGGTCAAGGGCTACGGTGGTCAGGTCTCGGCGCACGGCATCGCCCAGCGGATCGCCGGCGCCGATGCGCTCGCCATGGTGGTCGGACTCGACATGGCTGAAGCGGGCTGGACCCCCACGGTCGACAATTACCTCGGCCGCGTCACCAAGCCCCGGATCATCGAGGCTGTGCGCGAAGCCAAGGGCGACGCGACTGCTGTGCTGATCGAGCACCTGAAGAAGGGCGACATGGCCCGCGAGGCTCAACGCCTGCTTGAAGGCACCGGCTGGCTGCCCGAACCCCTGCGGCTGCCAGTCGCCGAAGCTGCCGAGCATGAAGTGCCTGACACTGACCTGCCCGACTTCCTGGGTGATGAGGATGGCGAGTTCGATCCGATGGCGATCGCCGCCGAATGAACGGGTGCGCGGGGCGGCCCTGGTCGCCCCGCCATCTAGCGATATTCCCAAAAGGAGGAGCCACGATGGCTATCCCCGAATATGCCCGCACCAACTTCCAAACGCTGCTAAGGGCAGCTCGGGAAGACAACCTCGCGCTGATGGAATGCACCGAGGTCGGCAGCGGCGAGACCCGCTATGTCCTTTGTGCAGTCGGCCGCGATGGCGACGCCTATGTGATGACTCCGTTCGGTCATCTCGCCCCCGACAACCCTTACGAGGCCTACATTCCGCCCGCTTGAGCGCGGCCAGGCATCGCCACACCTCCAATCGAAGGATCATGACATGACCAACTCGCCACTGGCGGGTGCTTCCACGCGCCCGCTTGCTTCCGCTCGTCCGGACCAGACTGCCCGCTCCATCATTGCCGCCGCCCAGCACTTACTCGGCCACCTTGCCGCGGGGCGACGCATCGAAGCTCCCGCCATTCGCACCGCCATGCAATCGGCCTTTGGTGCAAGCGATGCCAGCGGGGCCTGGGACTGGAAGACCGCCTACGAAGCGCTCGAAATCGCCCAGTTGCTGTTCCTGCGCCGCTATGGCCCTGCCATCCACGCCAAGACCGCCGACCCGTTCGAACGGCTGAAACTCATTGAACGTATTGCCCGGCTCGCCCCCACCCACACCCGGCGCAGCGAGGACATGGTGCAGTACCAGCAGTTCTCGATGCCGCTTGGCCTCGCCTGGGTCGCCGGGTTCGCCGCGAATATTCAGCCGGGCGAGCTGGTACTCGAACCGTCGGCGGGCACCGGCTTGCTGGCAATTCACGCCGAACTTGCCGGCGCAAGTCTCGTGCTCAACGAGGTGGCCGACACGCGGCTCGCACTGCTGCGGCATCTGTTCGATGGTGCGAGCGTGACCGCACACGATGCGGCGCAGATCCACGATCGGCTCGAACCCGGCCTGGTGCCAAGCTGCATCGTGATGAACCCGCCGTTCTCGGCCGCGCTCGGCGTTGAGAGCCGCGTTGCCGACGCCGCATTCCGCCACATCGCATCCGCACTCGCCCGGCTCGCCGATGGCGGACGGCTCGTCGCGATTACGGGTAGCAGTTGTTCGCCCGATCATGCCGCCTGGCGTGACAGCTTCATTCGGTTGCAGGAAAAGGCACGGGTCGTCTTCACCGCGCCGATCGCCGGCAGCATCTACGCGAGCCACGGCACGACCTTCGAGACCCGGCTGACCGTAATCGACAAGGTGCCTGCGGACGATCCCGGCGTCTTTCCGCAGTCGCATGAGATGGCCACCGACCTGCCAAGCCTGCTGCGAATGCTGGTCGATGCACTGCCAGCGCGGGCGCCGGTTGCGGTATTGCCTATCCGTCCGTCGCCAAGAACGATCGCTAGCGCTAGCCGCCGCGCCGCCGCTCCCAAACCTCGCCTTCTCGCCGTGCCGCCGGTTGAACCTGCCGGAGCCTTGCTCGACTATGAAACCGTCGATTGGGCATCGACCTGTGGAGGCCGCCTGACCGACGCCCTCTATGAGCCTTATGTGCTGCAATCGATCCGGATCGCGGGCGCGCATCCGCACCCGACCCGGCTCGTCCAGTCCGCCGCCATGGCCTCGGTCGCACCGCCAAAGCCCAGCTACCGGCCCCACTTGCCCGAGGGACTGGTCGAACGGGGTCTCCTCTCCGACGCCCAGCTCGAATCCGTGATCTATGCGGGCGAAGCGCATAGCGAACATCTCGCCGGGAGTTGGACCGTCGATGCCACCTTCGACAAGGTCGAAGCCGCGCCCGACGATTGCGATAGCGCTGTCCGGTTCCGCAAGGGCTGGTTCCTCGGCGACGGCACGGGCGCGGGCAAGGGACGCCAGGTCGCAGGGGTGCTGCTCGACAACTGGCTCAAGGGCCGCCGCCGCGCGGTGTGGATTTCGAAGTCGGACAAGCTGCTCGAAGACGCCCAGCGGGACTGGCGAGCATTGGGACAGGAGCCCTTGCTGATCCAGCCGCTCGCCCGCTTCCGGCAGGGAACGCCCATCCGGCTCGATCAGGGCATCCTTTTTACGACCTATGCCACGCTACGCTCCGACGCGCGTGAGAACCGGGTTTCGCGCGTTGCACAGATCGTGGATTGGCTGGGGTCAGACTTCGACGGGGTCATAGTCTTCGACGAGAGCCATGCGATGCAGAATGCCGGTGGCGGCAAATCCGACCGGGGCGACAGCGCTCCTTCGCAGCAGGGCCGCGCCGGGCTGCGGCTGCAACACGCGCTGCCTGATGCGCGCGTGCTCTACGTCTCGGCAACCGGCGCGACCACGGTCGAGAACCTCGCCTATGCCCAGCGGCTCGGCCTGTGGGGCGGCGCCGATTTCCCGTTCGACAAGCGCACCGATTTCGTCGCGGCCATCGAAGCTGGCGGGGTCGCGGCGATGGAGGTGCTGGCGCGCGACCTCAAGGCGCTTGGACTCTATGCCGCCCGTTCGCTCTCCTATGAAGGCGTCGAGTACGAACTCGTCGAACACAAGCTTACCCCCGACCAGGTCCGCATCTACGATGCCTATGCCGGGGCCTTCCAGGTCATCCACAACAACCTCGATGCGGCACTCGAAGCCTCCGGCGTCACCAGCAGCAGCGAGGGCACCCTCAACCGCCAGGCGAAATCGGCAGCCCGTTCGGCTTTTGAGTCCGCCAAGCAGCGCTTCTTCAACCATCTGATCACCGCGATGAAGACGCCGACCCTGCTACGAGCAATCGAGCAGGGTCTTGCCGATGGCCACGCCGCCGTCGTGCAGATCGTGTCGACCGGGGAAGCCTTGCTGTCCCGCCGCCTCGCCGAGATCGACCCGGGTGAATGGAACGACATTACCTGCGATGTCACTCCTCGCGAATATGTTCTCGACTATTTGGCGCACAGCTTCCCGGTCCAACTCCACGAGACCTACACCGATGGCGATGGCAACCTCGCCTCGCGTCCTGCCTTTGACGAAGCCGGGAACGTGATCGAATGCCGGGAAGCTTGTCAGCGGCGTGACCGCCTGATCGAGAAGCTGGCATCGATGGAGCCGGTGCAAGGCGCGCTAGACCAGATCGTCCAGCGGTTCGGCACCGACATGGTCGCCGAGGTGACCGGGCGCTCCCGGCGCATTGTCCGCAAGGTCGATGCGGACGGGGAGCGGTTCGTCGTCGAGAACCGGCCCGCCCAGGCCAATCTCGCCGAAGCGCAGGCGTTCATGGAGGACAAGAAACCGATCCTCGTCTTCTCCGACGCTGGCGGGACGGGCAGAAGTTACCATGCCGATCTTGGGAGCCGGAACCAGCGCCTCCGCCACCATTTCCTGCTCGAAGCGGGCTGGAAGGCCGATACCGCGATCCAGGGGCTCGGTCGGACCAACCGTACCAACCAAGCGCAGCCCCCGCTGTTCCGTCCGGTCGCCACCGACGTTCAGGCGGAAAAGCGCTTCCTCTCGACCATTGCGCGGCGGCTCGACACGCTCGGTGCGATTACCCGCGGGCAACGCCAGACGGGCGGCCAGGGGCTGTTTCGTCCTGAGGACAATCTCGAAAGCCCCTATGCCCACGCGGCGCTCAGGCAATTTTACCTGCTGATCTATGCGGGCAAGGTCGAGCACTGCTCGCTTGCGACCTTTGAGGCCATGACCGGGCTGTCGCTGACTGACGATAGCGGCTGCATCAAGGATGAGCTGCCGCCGATCACGACGTTTCTCAACCGGCTGCTGGCACTCACGATTTCGATGCAGAACGTGCTGTTCACGGTTTTCGAGCAGTTGCTCAGCGCCAAGGTCGAGTCTGCGATCGCGTCGGGAAGCTATGATGTCGGGCTGGAGACGCTGGTTGCCGACAGCTTCTCCGTCACCGGCAGTGAGCCGATATACGTCCACCCCGCCACCGGTGCCGAGACCCGGCTGCTTACGATCGCCATGCGCGAGCGCAACCAGCCGCTGACGCTCGACAAGGCGCTCGACCTGACGCGCGAGCCGGGAGCGCGGCTTCTGATCAACTCCCGATCGAAGCGCGCTGCCGTACAACTTCCGGCGCGAAGCGTCATGCTCGACGATGGCGAGGTTGAACGGCGCGTGCGGTTAATCCGACCGATGGAGCGGCTGAACCTCGCACTCAGCCACCTGCCCGAGACCGCCTGGGCGGAAGTCGACGAGCGCACCTTCTCTACCGTCTGGCAGGCCGAGGTGGGGCAGGTCGAGGAGTTCACGACGAGCGAACTGCACATCGTCACTGGGTTGCTGCTGCCGATCTGGAAACGGCTGCCTGAGGAATCGGCCCGCGTCTACCGGCTCCAGACCGACGATGGCATGAGCATTGTCGGACGGAGGGTGTCACCGGCATGGGCAGCGAGTGCCACGGCCAGCACTGACGCCCCCGAACTTTCGGCGCCGCAGGCACTGGCCCTGCTGCGCGAGGGACATACGGTGCTCGACCTTGCCGATGGCCTGCAACTGCGCCGCTCGCGGCTCATGCAGGTGAACCGGATCGAGCTGACCGGGTTTGCTCCGACGGCGGTCGATCGGCTGAAGGCGATGGGACTGTTCTCGGAGATCATCAGCTGGAAGCTGCGGCTGTTCGTCCCCGACGATAAGATTGTCGGGTGTCAGATGCTCGAACGGCTGTTCGAACGGCATCCTCTGACCCGCATCCTCGACCGGAAGGCCGCCTGACATGGGCAGACTTTCCACGCGCGCGGCAGGCCTGTCAGAACGGCTCGCCCAGAACGCGCAGGCCGTTTGCCGCCATTACTTGCCTGCAGGCAGGCGCGAAGGCCGCTACTGGATGGTCGGCGATTTCGCCGGAACGCCCGGACGCAGCCTCTATGTGCGTCTGTTCGAGACCGAACGCGGTAATATCGGAAACTGGGTCGATGCTGCGACCGGCGAACATGGCGATCTCATCGACCTTATCCGGCTCAACCAGCGGCACGGGCGACTTGCCGAGACCATCGACGAAGCCGAACGCTTCCTGTCGCTGCCGCCATCGGCAGACGATGAACAGCGGAAGCACTCGCCCAGTCCACCAGCACGCGCAGGGTCGCCAACGGCTGCACGGCGTCTGTTCGCTGCTTCCAGGCCAATCATCGGCACGCTGGCAGCGACGTACCTGCAATCGCGCGGAATCACGCACTGTGCGGACTTTCCAGCGCTGCGATTCCACCCCCGTTGCTACTATCGGCCCAACGACGAAGATGTGCCGGGGACCCCTGGAGAATTTGCAGCGCTGATCGCATCGGTCACCGATCACGACGGCACCCAGACCGGCACGCACCGGACCTGGCTCGATCCATCTGGCATTGCCAAAGCAGTTATCGCATCGCCGCGCCGGGCTATGGGCAATATCCTTGGAAATGCCGTCCGGTTCGGGAAAGCGCAGGATGTCATGGCCGCTGGCGAAGGCATCGAAACCATGCTGTCCTTGCGCGAAGTCCTGCCGTCCTTACCACTCGCTTCTGCCACTTCCTCTTCGCACCTCGCCGCCATCCTGTTCCCGCCAACGCTTCGCCGCCTTTACGTCGCCCGCGACCGCGATGCAGCCGGAGACGCGGCGTTTTCAATCCTGACCGAGCGGGCACAAGCAGCAAGGATCGAACTTCTCCCGCTTATCCCTGCGCTGGGCGATTTCAACGATGACCTGCGCCAGCACGGCCCATCGATGCTGGGTGAGCGAGTGATCGATCAGTTGCACGAAGCCGACCGGGCTCGCTTTCACCGACGTTGAGCTGTGCCGTGACGGGATCGGGATGTTGGACCCCGGCATGGGCAGGTTTGTGCGAGCTGGCCGTGCCACACGGCCTTCTTTGGGAGCGATCCGAAAGACCGGCTGCGGCGCGGCCGCAATGGCGTTGCAGCGACTATTTTCCGGCGGCGCGCGGAAGCATCGAATCAAGCGATGCGACAGACAAAAACTCGCGCGCCTTTCCATCGCGAAGCAAAATAGCCGCCGTCCCGCCATCCTCCGCTTCGCTTCGGCCTTACAGGTGCGACCGCACCCCAGCCGGTCAGAGGGATCGCCGGAAGGCCGGGCGTGGTGCCCGGCTCAGACGTCCAAGGACCGCATCATGTCCGACCCCTTCGAACCCGATCACGAAATGTCGCCCACTGCCCATCTCCTCGATGAGATCGCCCTCTACGGCTATCGACCCTTCTCCGACGAAGCCGATCCGCGGCCTCTGCCCGAGGTGCGCATAGCCGCCGGCGCTGTCGCCGACATGTTCGACGCGCTGATCGCAACCATGATCGACACCAGGCTCGAACCCGATCTTGAAGACCTGTGCTGGTCGCTCGTCAACCTCTTCCACCGCGCCGAGGGGCGGATCCAGCGTGAGCTTGACGACAACGAAGACGCCCAGAAACGCGGGCAGCGCGAACAGGATGGCTCCGAGGTCAAATCGGTCGAGCTCGAACGGCTGATCAATGAAGGCATCGGCCTCGTCGAACGGCGCAACGCCATGGAGTTCATGCGCGAAGCCGCCGCCGACCAGTTCGAGGCGCATTTCCGCAAAGCCTGGACCCCGCGCACCGGGTCGCTGGTCAACCATCGCACCCTGACCGCCGCCATGATCGACAGCCGCGACTTCCTTGCCGCCAAGCGTCGCTCCGAAACCGAACCGCTGCTGCCCGCCGGCACCCGCATCGCATTCACGTCAGGCCCCGCCTACCAGGATCACAACCGCATCTGGGCGGTGCTCGACAAGGTTCTCGCCAAATATCCCGACATGGTCCTGTTCCACGGCGGCAATCCGACCGGCGGGGAGCATATCGCATCACTCTGGGCGCGGAACCGCAAGATCGTCCATGTCCCGTTCCGGCCCGACTGGGAGCGGTTCAAGAAGGCCGCACCGTTCCGTCGCAACGATCAGATGCTCGAGGCGCAGCCCAAGGCCGTGGTCGCCTGTCCTGGCAATGGAATCAATGCCAATCTGGTAGACAAGGCCCGTAAGTTGGGGATTTCAGTGTGGGCGATTGAGTGACCCCTCTCGACAACAAAGTTGACCTTCGAGCGGCTTACAGAGCGGACATCATATTTCTCGCTCGTTTTAGCCCCTATGTCGAAGGCTGCCAGCAGTCGGCTCTCGTATCGAGAAGCCAGTAAGCTGCCGTTCGAAAGATTGAGGACCGCGGCTGATGGTGCGGCTACTGCAACGTGTCAGCGCTTCACGCCACGCGCCACGGCGCGATCGTCGTTGGCACCATGAAGCCGAGTTCGCCCGCACGCCCGCGAATTGCGTGGTTGGTTCGGTCCATGGCAGCAGCGATGATGCCCGCCGTTTGACGATGCCCGATGCGGCGACGCAACTCCTCGTCCTTTTCGGTCGTCCATCGTGACCGGAAGCGCGGACGTGGGGTGCCAGTGTTCATCTGTGCAAGCTCTCCTCGTCCCCGCACGGCTCGGTTTCGGTCTGGATCGTGGCGTGGTGGATCGCGAAGCGGGTTTCGAGCATGCCGGTCAAGGCGCGGCGGATTGCTTCGCCGTCACCGCCGTCGGCAATCGCGACATGCGCGGTCAAGCTGGCGTCGTCTCCCGCCACTGACCACAGGTGCAGGTCGTGAACTCCCGTCACGCCGGAAACCCCGCCCGTTGCGGCACGTATCGCGTTCAAATCGAAGCCACGCGGCACGCCCTGCAAGAGAATGTGGGTGGTGTCGCGAAGCAGGGTCCAGGTGCGCGGCAGCACCCACAAGCCGATGGCGATGGCGACGATGGGGTCGATCCAGTTGAGCTTGGTGAGGTAGATCGCAATGGCAGCGCCGATCACGCCCAAGGAGCCGAGCATGTCGGCCCACACTTCGAGATAGGCGCCCTTGACGTTGAGACTGTCCTCCTTGCCGCCTGCAAGGATGCGCATCGAGATCAGGTTCACGATCAGGCCGATGCTGGCGACCACCAGCATACCGACCGATTCCACCGGCCTCGGGGTGAAGAAGCGGCCGATACCTTCGATCAGCACATAGCCCGCCACCGCGAACAAAAGGATCGCATTGAACGCGGCGGCGAGGATTTCGAAGCGGCGATAGCCGAAGGTGCGTTGATCGTCGGGCGGACGTTTGCCGATTTTGACCGCAGCAAGCGCGATGGCTAGCGCGGCACTGTCGGTGAACATATGCGCCGCATCCGACAGCAGCGCGAGGCTATCGAAACCGAACGCCCCGACCAGCTCGGCAATCAGGAAGGTGGTCGTCAGTCCGAGCGCAATCGCAAGCCGTTTGGTGCTCGCTCCAGCGCCGTGATTATGACCGGCATGGCCACCGCCGTGATCGTGTCCAGCGCCCATGTCAGTGCGCCGCCTGCCCAGCGGGTGCTTTCAAAGAGCCTGCCGGGCAGCGATGGAAAACACGCGCGACGCCGCGATAGTTTTTCGTCACGAGCTTGTCGGGCGTCCGCTCCTCGACGGTCAGACGCTTCATTTCGTTAGCCGCCATCATATCGGGGAACGGCATGTGGCTGTGCGTATAGGCGATGGCAATGCCCTCGTCTTTCCACAGGCCGGTCGCGGACGGGCCTTTGTCGGGCAAAGTCACTTCGGCATAATAGCCGTCGGCAAGGAAAACTCAGGCGGGACCGGCCTCGCAATTTTTCGTGTCGCCAAGGCTCCAGACGCCGGGCATGTAGGCCGGTTCCGGTGTTGCCGCCTGCACGGGCAAGGCCAACGCGGCCAAAACGACTATCGGCAATTTTCGCATATTCTCACTCCCATTCATTTCTGCGGCAATTCGCTGCCGAACTGATCGACGTCACCATAGTCGCCCGTCTCATGATGTTTGTGCCGCCCCCGCAGCAGAAGCTGGCTGATCGCGGGCAGCACGAAAAGCGTCAGGATCGTCGAGGTGATCAGACCCCCGATCACGACGATGGCGAGCGGCTTCTGCACTTCTGCCCCTTGGCCGGTCGCGAGCGCCATCGGCACGAAGCCGATGGCCGGGACGATTCCGGTCATCAAGACGGCGCGGAAGCGTTCGAGCGAGCCTTCGACAATCGCCTGTGCGACCGTCAGCCCCTCCGCGATCCGCTGGGTGATCGCGGTCATCACGACAAGGCCGTTCAACACCCCGACCCCCGCCAGCACGATGAAGCCGACCGCCGCCGATACCGAAAAGGGCAAGCCCGCCAGCGCCAGGGCAAACACGCCGCCTGCCAGCCCCAAGGGAATCGCCGAGTAGACCGCGATTGCGGGCCGGAAGCCGCGCAGGGCGACGAACAGGATGCCGAAGATCGCTGCGAAGACAATGGGGATGACAAGCGACAGGCGCTGCGACGCGGCTTGCAGATTCTCGAACTGCCCGCCCCATTCGATCGAGCTGCCCGGCGGCAGCTTCACCTGGGCAGCGACCTTGCTCTGCGCTTCGGCGATGAAACTCCCCAGATCATTGCCGCGTACATTGGCCTGGACGACGACGCGCCGTCTGCCATTGTCGCGGCTGACCTGGTTGACCCCTTCGGAAAAGCCGAAGCTGGCGACAGCGCTGAGTGGCACCGAAGCGCCTTCCTGTGGAAGCATCACCGGCAGCGCCCCCACCGCGTCCAGATCGTCGCGCCCCGCATTGGGCAGGCGCACGACAATGTCGAAGCGCCGGTCGCCCTCGAACACGATCCCCGCCTCGCGTCCGCCAAGCGCCGCTGCCACGGTATCGGTCACGTCCTCCAAGGTCAGGCCGTAACGCGCGATGGCGTCGCGGTCGAACTTGACGTCGAGCTGCGGGAAGCCTTCGGTCTGCTCGACCTTGACATCCGCCGCGCCGGGAACGGTTTTGAGGATCGAAGCGACCTTGGCTCCGAGCGCGCTCATTTCCTCCAGATCGTCGCCATAGAGTTTGATCGCGATGTCGCCCCGCACGCCCGCGATCAGTTCGTTGAACCGCAGCTCGATCGGTTGGCTGATCTCGAAGGCGCTGCCGACCAGCGGCTTGAGCTTGGCTTCGAGCCGTTCGATCACCTTTTCCTTGCTGTCCACACCGTCGGGCCATTGGTCCTTCGGCTTGAGGATGACGAACGAGTCCGAGATATTGGCGGGCATCGGATCGGTGCCGACCTCTGCCGTTCCAGTTTTGGAAAACATGTAGGCGACTTCGGGCAGCGTCACCGCCGCCTTCTCGATCTGGCGCTGCAAGGCGAGCGATTGATTGAGCGAAGTCGAAGGAATGCGGATGCCCTGAAGCGCAATGTTGCCCTCGTCGAGCTGCGGGATGAACTCGCGGCCCAGCATGAGGAACACGAGCCCGGCCACTACGAACGCCCCGATGCCCGCGCCGATCCAGGGCCAGGGCCGCGCCACCGCCTTGGCGAGCAGGGGCTGGTACCGCTCCTTCGCCATCGCGACCGCCTTGACCTCCTTCTCGGCAACTTCGCCGCGAATGAGCAAAGCCACCATTGCCGGAACGAAGGTCAGCGACAGGATGAAGGCTCCCGCCAGCGCGAGCATGACGGTTATCGCCATTGGCGAGAACATCTTGCCCTCGACGCCCGAGAAGGTGAGCAACGGCGCGAAGACGAGGAAAATGATCGCCTGACCGTAGATTGTCGGTCGCACCATTTCGCGCGAGGCCTCGAACACCTCGTGCAGCCGTTCGGTCAGGATCAAAACCCGGCCTTCATGGTGCTGGCGTTCGGCCAGGCGTCGCAAACAATTCTCGATGATGATGATCGAGCCATCAACGATCAGCCCGAAGTCAAGCGCGCCTAAACTCATCAGATTGCCCGATGTGCCGGTGGCGTTCATGCCCATCGCCATCATCAGAAACGAGAGCGGGATGACCAGCGTCGCGATAATTGCGGCGCGGATGTTGCCCAAAAGCCAGAACAGCACCGCGATGACCAGCAACGCCCCTTCGAGCAAATTCTTCTCGACCGTCCAGATCGTCGCATTGACCAGCTTGGAACGGTCGAGCACGGTCTTGATCTTGATCCCCGGCGGCATCGACTTGGCGATTTCATCAAGCCGCTCGGCAACCGCGTTGGCGACGATCCGGCTGTTGCCGCCGGCAATCATCAACGCCGTGCCGACCACGACTTCGTTGCCGTTTTCCGACGCTGCGCCGGTGCGCAGATCGCCGCCGATGCGGACATTGGCGATATCGCGAACCGCCACGGGAACGCCGCCGCGCGTCGCAACCGTTGCCTGGCCCACTTCGTCGAGCGTGCGGATGCGGCCATCGGCCTTGACCAGAAAGGCCTCGCCGCCGCGTTCGACGAAGTTCGCGCCGACCGAGATGTTGGCCTTCTCGAGCGCCTCGGCGAGTTCGGAAAAGGAGATGTGGTAGCTTGCGAGCTTGGCCGGATCGGGCTCGACAACGAACTGTTTTTCATAGCCGCCGATGCTGTCGATCCCGGCAACCCCTTCGACCGAGCGAAGCTGCGGCCGGATTACCCAATCCTGCACGGTCCGCAGATAGGCGAGCTTCGACACCTCGTCGGTCAGCAGCTTGCCGTCGGTTGTCAGATAGCTGCCATCGGGCTGAAAGCCGGGCTTGCCCGCGATCATGGGGTTCGCCTTGGTGCCAGCGGGTTCGTACTCGACGACATACATCAGCACTTCGCCAAGCCCGGTTGTCACCGGCCCCATTTGCGGCTCGACGCCATCGGGCAGGCTTTCCTTGGCCTGCGTCAACCGCTCGGCGACCTGCTGGCGCGCGAAGTAAAGATCGGTGTGTTCCTCAAATACCACTGTCACCTGGCTGAAGCCGTTGCGCGAGATCGAGCGCGAGCTTTCCAACCCCGGAATCCCCGCCATCGCGGTTTCGACCGGGAAGGTGACGAGCCGCTCCATGTCGAGCGGCCCTAAGGCCGGGGCGACCGTATTGATCTGTACTTGCTTGTTGGTGATGTCCGGAACAGCGTCGATCGGCAGCTTGAACAGCTGGCTCGCACCGAAGGCTGCGACGATGAGCGTGGCGACGACCACGCCCCAGCGGAAGCGGATTGCCGCGTCGAGAAGTTTTTCGATCATCTCAATGCTCCGCCTCGCCCTTGCCGAGTTCGGCTTTGAGGAGGAACGCGCCCTTGGTCGCGACGACGGCACCGGGTTTCAGGCCCGCGACGATCTCGATACGGCCTGCGCTGCGCTGTCCAATCGTGACGTTGGTTGCCTGAAAACCCTTTGCGGTTTTGACAAACACTACGTCGCGGCCTTCGACCGACTGCACCGCCTCTTCGGGAACACCGACGCTAGCGCTTGGTGCAGCGTTGCGAGGCGTAATGCGCACGCGCAGCCCTTGCCCTGCGGTGAGCTGGCCGAAGCCATCGGGCACGAGCACGATGGTTGCCGCCTTGCTTTCGGGATCGAGGCTTGGCGTCACCGCCCGCACGGTCGCGTTGATCGTATCGCCGCCCAACAATTCGATGACCGCACGGTCGCCCGGCTGGACGCGCCGGGCATCGGCGGGAAGCACTGAGGCATTGATCTGGATTTTGCGCGGGTCGGCTACACGGAAGAGTTCGGTGCCTGCCGCGACATAGCTGCCAAGCGTTGCGTCGGCTTTGGTGATCCGCCCCGAAATAAGACTAGTCACGGCCAAGAATCGTCCGTCGCCGGTAATCTTGGCTGCACCCGCCGCCGATTGCGTGCGCCGCGCCTCGGCTTCGGCTTCGGCAAGCGTCGCTTGTGCGGCTTCCAAATCCTGCCTCGCCGTAACGCGCGCATCGAACAGCTTTTTCTCGCGGGCATAGGCGGCGCGGGCGGCAATGAGGCGCGCGGAGGCCGCGCTGCGCTCGGCAGCAATCGAACCGGCATCGCGGCTTTCGAGATAGGCGATGGTCTCGCCCGCGCTCACGCTGTCGCCAAGCTGCTTGACGATGCGGGTGAGCGCCCCGTCGGCGCGCGCGGTGAGCACTGCCTCGCCATTGGGCGCGGCCGCTACCACGCCTTGCGCGATGATTTCTGCGCCAAGCCCGCCCGCCTGCGTCGCTTCGGTTACGATGCCCGCCGCCTTCGCGCGCGCATCGTCCATCGCGACAAAGCCCTCGGGGCCGTGATCCTCTTCCTCGCCATGCTCGCCCTCTTCGGCATCGGCACTTGCGGTGGTCGCGGGTGCGAACGCGGTGCGGCCCAGCATCACGCCGCCTCCGCCCAGCACGAGCGCGGCAATCGCGGCACCGGCGATCAATTTTTTCCTGTTTGTCTCTTCGGTCATTGTTCAATCCCCTGCGCGCGCATTGGCGCGGATCAGCGCGGCGAGCGCGCGAGCGCGGTCGAGGCGAGCCTCGATCAGCGCGAGTTTGGCGGTGGTGAGCGCGGCTTGCGCGTCGAGCAGTTCGATCAGGCTAAACTTGCCCGCGCCGTAACCGATACGGGCGAGCCGCACCGCTTCTTCGGCCTGCGCCAACGACGGCCCGGACAAGGCCTCTACCCGCGCATCGGCGGCCCCGAGCAACATCCGGGCATCATGCTGCGCACGGCTGGCATTGAGCCGCGCCTGTGCCAGCGCCGCTTCACCGGCGAGCGCGTCCGACTGCGAGGCTACGATGCCGCCGCGATTGCGGTTGCGCACCGGGAGCGGGATCGAGAACCCGGCAACGAAGGCAGTTTCACGCCCATCGCTGATGCGGCGGACGCCGCCGCTGGCGGTGATATCGGGAACCGCCTCAGCCTGCGCCACCCGGATGCGCGCCTGCGCGGCATCGCGCTCGGCAGCGGCAAGCTGCTCGTCAAGCGACGGCGTTGAGGGCGGCAAAGCGCCGGGCGCGGCCTCGTCGTAGATCGGAGTGGCGGAGAGTTCGGGATCGCTGCTTCCGATCAGGTCGGCAAGCAGGCGGCGGGCAGCGAGCAATTCGCCAAAGGCGCGGGCTTCCTCGGCCTGCGCCTCGGCCAGCACCGCCTCGGCACGAAGCTGACGCAAGGGCGGATCGCGTCCGGCCTCGACCAATACCCGCGCGGTTCGCGCCAGTTCGCGCGCTTGGCCGACATTTTCGCGCGCAAGCACTGCACGGTCTTCGGCGGCGCGCAGTTCGGCATGGGCCACGCGAACGTCGCGTGCCAAATCGGCCTCGGCGGCACGGTAAGACAGATAGGCGAAGTCACGCTCGGACGAAGCGACCGCGACGCGCGCGCTCCGCTTGCCGCCCAGCTCGAACCGTTGGCTCAACGCCAGGGTGGTCTCGGTGCTGCGAAAACCTTGGAATACGCCGGTACCGGCGAAGTTCTCGACTTCAACACTAAGTTCTGGATTGGGTGAGGCTCCCGCTTGCCGCGCTCGTGCCTCGGCTGCGTCGGCTTTCGCTTTCGCTTCGGCAACGCGCGGCGATTTTTCCGCCCCTTCGGCGAGCGCCTGTGCCAAGCTCACGGGTTCGGCCAATGCCGCCCCGCTGCTGGCGATAAGCGCGCCCGCCAGCAAGGCGGTACGCAATGACAATCTCATTTAGAAACTCCTGAACGCATGATGGGCGCGCGAGGGAAGTCCCCCCGCGCGGCGGCACGGTTCAGGCTGCGGGCGGCTCCAGCGGCGGAGCCTGGCTGAGAGACAATAGCGGCGAGGTTGCCGACGGACGCACCAATGCGCCCTTGGACAGCCCGTTCAGGCTGATGCGCGGCGCATCAAGTTGCAGCGCGACGCTGCAATGATGATGATTGACCGCGTGACAGGGCATATCCTTGTCCGCACCCTGCGAATGCGAATGATCCGCCGCGTCAATTTCGTGAATGTCGAGCATTTCGCCAGCATGGACGGGGCTGTTGCCGCTGGCATGAGCAATCACCGGCATGACGATCATGCCGAAAAACAGCCCGAACAGAACGAGCAGTGAAGTACC
>JAHDXX010000266.1 GCA_023384025.1 Sphingomonadaceae bacterium | reverse complement strand
CCGAAGATGACAGCAACATCATCATCGTGACCGCTCAGGGCCGCGAGCAGTCGCTGGCCGACGTGCCGGTCGCGATCTCGGCGGTCAATGCCGAAACGCTCCAGAACAGCGGTGCCAGCGATATCCGCCAGCTCAACCAGGTCGCGCCTTCGCTGCTGGTGTCCTCGACCGGATCGGAAGCCAATGGCTCGGCGCGTATTCGCGGGATCGGTACGGTGGGTGACAACCCCGGTCTGGAAAGCTCCGTCCCGGTTTTCATCGACGGCGTCTACCGCTCGCGGTCCGGGATCGGCCTGAGCGAGCTCGGCCCGATCGACCGGATCGAAGTGCAGCGCGGCCCGCAGGGCACGCTCGGCGGCCGCAACTCTTCGGCCGGCCTGCTCAGCATCTACACCGCCAAGCCGGAGTTCGATTTCAGCGGATACGGTGCGTTTTCCTACGGCAACTACGACGCGATGCGGCTTGAAGGCGGGGTCACTGGACCGGTCAGCGACACGATCGCCGCGCGGGTCGACGGGGTGTGGTTCAAGCGTGACGGCTTCTATCGCGACGCAGCCAACAACACCGACATCAACGACCGCGACCGCTATTTCCTGCGCGGGCAGCTGCTGATCGAACCCAGCGACGATCTCACGATCCGGTTGATTGCCGACTACACCAAGCGCGACGAGAAGTGCTGTGCGGCTACCTATGTCGACAGCAGCGTCAACCCGTTCATCGGCAATCTCAACAACCCGTCCAACCCGCTCACGCCGCTGCAGCAGGATGGCAACAACATTATCAATGTCCTGCGCGATCTGGGGCAGGACCTTGACGCGTTCAGCCAGGGCTACGGGCGCGACGTCTCGGTCACGCCCGGCCGCAGCTTCGCCGGCGAGACCAAGGACTACGGCTTCTCCGCCCAGATCGACTGGAATCTCGGCGGCGCCACACTGACCTCGATCACCGCCTATCGCGAATACCGTTCGGGCCAGGCATCGGACACCGACTACGGCACGGTCGACATCCTGTACCGCGCGCCGAGCGATGACGCCTACCGCCAGTTCCACACCTTCACCCAGGAACTGCGCCTGCAGGGCGAGGCGTTCGACGGGACGCTCGACTGGCTCGTCGGCGGGTTCTACGCCAACGAGAAGCTGACCGTCCGCGACAACCTGCGCTTCGGCGAGGATTACGGACGGTTCGCGACCTGCCGGATCATCTCGGGCGGCGGACTGGCCGGCCTCTATTCGCCGGCCTCGCCGGGCTGCCTTGCAGCGCGTCCGGCCGCGTTTGGCGCAGCATCGCCGGCGATCTATGCCGCGTTCGATGCGCTCGACAGCATCCGCGACCGCGGCACCATCAACGACCGTTACGTCCAGGATGGCACGAACTGGGCGATCTTCACCCACAACATCGTGCACATCACCGACAGCCTCGATCTGACCCTCGGTCTGCGGTACACCAACGACAAGAAGGACTTCGAGGCCAGCTTCACCAACGACAACACCGCCTGCACCACCATCCAGGGCCTGGTTGGCGGGTTCCTGACCAATGCTTCGCTGGCGGCGGTGTCGGGCGGCCTGATCGGCCTTGGCTGCCAGGGCAACTCGACCGCCGAGCTCAACGGCGTCTCGATCAGCGATGACCGCAGCGAGGATGAATGGACCGGGACCGCGATCCTTTCGTACAAGCCGATCGACGACCTGCTGCTCTATGCAAGCTTCGCGCGCGGCTACAAGGCGGGCGGTTTCAACCTCGACCGTTCGGCGCTCAAGTCGCCGATCCCCACTTTCGCCTCGGTTGGCGGCGCGCAGGCGCTGGTCGGCAACCTCCAGTTCGAACCCGAGCTGGTCGACAGCTACGAACTCGGCGCAAAGTATTCGACCGGCCCGTTCAGCGTCAGTGTTTCGGCCTTCCGTTCCGACTTCAGCAATTTCCAGCTGAACACCTTCAACGGTTCGGTCTTCCTGGTCGCCACGATCAACGGCTGCGGCGGCGAACTGACCGGCGGGCCGAACGCGGACACCGACACCAGCAACGCGACCGGTGCCTGTGCGCCGGGCGATGTCAGCTATGGCGTGCGCACCCAGGGCGTCGAACTGGAAGCGCAACTGGTCCCGGCGCGCAATTTCCGGGTCAACGCCGGCCTGACCTATGCGCAAACCAAGTTTGCCGACGATCTGGTCGGCAATTCCTCCGGCCTTCCGCTCGACCAGGCACTGCGCAAGCTGCCGGGCGACAATCTGTCCAACGCGCCTGAAATCGTTGCCACCGGCAGCGTGACCTGGACTCCGGACATCGGTAACACCGGTCTGACCGGGCTGGTCTATGTCGATGGCCGTCTTACCAGCGACTACAACACCGGTTCGGACCTGTTCCCGCAGAAGGAACAGGACGGCTATGCGCTGTTCAATGCGCGCGTCGGTGTACGCGGGCCGGACGAGCAGTGGAGCATCGAGCTCTGGGCCCAGAACCTCTTCAACAAGGACTATGCCCAGGTCGCGTTCAACTCGCCCTTCCAGGCCGGCACGACCGCCGCACCGTTCGTCGATCCGCAATATCCCGGCGGGCGGCAGATCTTTTCGCAGTTCCTGGCCGAACCGCGCACCTACGGGATTACCGGCCGCTTCCGCTTCTGATCCGGTCCGTCGCGGAAACAGGGAAAGGGCGCTCTTCGGGGCGCCCTTTTTCGTTGGCGCCCATTTCGTTGGCGCCCTTCTCGTTGGCGCAGGTCAGCGGCGCTCCCCGAACAGCGCGGTGCCGACGCGCACATGGCTCGCCCCGAGCATGATCGCGGTCTCGTAGTCGCCGCTCATCCCCATGCTCAGGCCGGTGAGGCCCCCAAGCGAATTGTTGTCCGCCGCCAGTTTCGCCAGCAAGGCGAAGAACGGCGCCGGTTCGATCCCGGCCGGGGGAATGCACATCAGCCCGGCGAGCGGGATATCGGCCGCACGCGCCTGCTCGAGCAGGGCGGGCAGATCGGCAATCGCGCAGCCGCCCTTCTGTTCCTCCTCGCCGACGTTGACCTGGACGAAGCACGGCACGCGCCGCCCGGCCTTGGCCATCGCCTTGCCCAGCGCGCTGACCAGCGAGGGGCGGTCGAGCGCGTGGATGCAGTCGAACAGGGCCACCGCTTCCTCGGCCTTGTTGGACTGGAGCTGGCCGATCAGGTGCAGTTCCACATCGGGCCAGCGCGCCTTCAGCGCGGGCCACTTGGCTTGCGCTTCCT
>JAHDXX010000265.1 GCA_023384025.1 Sphingomonadaceae bacterium | reverse complement strand
TGGACCTGTCGAGAGGGCGTGGCCCCCTCCGACCCGCCTGCGGCGGCCCACCTCCCCCAGAGGGGGAGGATTCGAGGGTGCGTCAGGCCCTCATCACCCGTCCACCCTCAACCCGCCACACCGCCGCTTCACCACGAATATCCTCGAACGGGGCGAGTTCGGTCCCGGTCATCCACACTTGCGCCGCACCCTGACGCAGGCGGTCGAACAGCGCGGCGCGGCGGACCGGGTCAAGGTGTGCCGCCACTTCGTCCAGCAGGAGCACGCCGGGGCGCCCGCGCGCGGCAAGGCCGGCGTGGGCGAGGGTCAGGGCGATCAGCATCGCCTTTTGCTCGCCGGTCGAGCAATCGGCGGCAGGCATCATCTTGCCGGCCATGGTCACCAGCAGTTCGTCGCGATGCGGCCCGGTCAGTGTTCGCCCGGCCTGTCGGTCGCGGCGACGCCCTTGCGCCAGCGCGAGCGCGAGGTCTTCTTCCGCAGCCGGGCCGCCCGCTTCCAGCGCGATCAGCGGCACGGCGAAGGGCTCGGCGGGGAGGGTGGCGAGTTCGTCCACCAGCGCCGCGACGGTTCGGGCGCGGGCCTGTGCGATCAGCGCGCCGTGGCGGGCGAGGTGGCGCTCGACCCCCTCCAGCCACGCCGGATCGGGTTCGCGCTCGTCCGCCAGCAGCCGGTTGCGTTCGCGCAGCGCGGCTTCGTAGCGCGCGCTGTGGTGCGCGTGGGCCGGTTCCAGCGCCAGCACCATCCGGTCGAGAAACCGCCTTCGCGCGCCCGCGCTGTCGGAGAACAGCCGGTCCATCGCCGGGGTCAGCCAGCCGAGCGCGAGCCATTCGCTCAAGCCATTGGCGCTCGCCTCCGCCCCGTTGACCTGCACCCGGCGCCGGTTGGGCTGGTCGGCCCGGGCATAGGTCGCGAGGCGAACCGGATCGGCCCCGTCCGGCTGGGCGAGCGAGGCACCGACCGAAAACCCGCCGGCGCCGCCCGCCTGTGCGAGGTCGCTCAACCCCGCGCGGCGCAGCCCCCGTCCGGGTGCCAGCAGCGACAGCGCCTCCAGCACATTGGTCTTGCCCGCCCCGTTCTCGCCCACCAGCAGGTTGAAGTGCGCCGCCGCGTCAAGCGCGGTTTCAGCGTGGTTGCGGAAGCGGGAAAGGGTGATCCGGTCGAGCGCCATGGCTCAGGCGGCGATAGGGCGCGGGGCAGGGCAGGGCCAGCGCGAAATTGCCATTCCCAACAGGTGGGAAAAACCACCAACCTTTCGGATAGCTGAATAAGGTGATGTGCGATCGAAAGCTGGAAAATGGCGGAATTCCGCCGTTTTTCACAATTGGCACGGCTTCTGCAAAGCATGGGATATCCGGCGGGATGGCCCGCTGGAGATGAAAAACGAAAGGAAATTACCGATGCGTGCTTTTGAAAACGTGAGTGGCCGTGTTCTCGCTGCCCTCTCCTCGCTGGCCTTCTCGGCCTTCTTCTTTGCCGCGGCGATCGTCCCCGCCAGCCCGAGCCTGATCGGTTCCGGAGTGATTGCGTGACCCGCCTGCAGGAGAAACCCGTCGTGAGCGTACCTTCGACCTCGTTCCGTCTCGACAAGGCCCAGGGCAAGATCTGGGGCGTTTGCGGCGGGATCGCCAACTCCACCGGAATTGACCCGATGCTGGTCCGCGTAGCCTTCGTGATCGGCGCTTTGGTCAGCCTGGGCACCGCCGCGCTGGTCTATGCGGGAATCGCACTGATCGCCGATTGAGCGGAGGTTCGAGCTTGTCCGGATATCTCGACTTCGGACCTCGACAGCTTGTCCAGAGCGGCTGGCTTGCCAGCCAGTCGAGGGGCTCGGTCCTGCGCTCGATACGAACGGTTCAAACCCCCGTTCGTGTCGAGCAGCATTCCGGCAGGAATGCGCCCGTCGAGACACACGGGCGCGCCCGCCGCCATCACATCGCGGAAATGCCGCCGTCGAGCTTGATCTCGGCCCCGGTCATGAAGCGGCTCTCGTCGCTGGCGAGATAGACCACCGCGTTGGCGATGTCGTTCGGTTCGCCCACGAACTTCAGCGGAATCTGCCGCGCCAGCTTCTCCATCAGCACCCCCTTGTCGAGGTTGTGATGCTTCGCTGTCCCGTCGAGGATCGGCGTATCGACAAAGGTCGGGTGGATCGAGTTGCAGCGGATCTGCATGTTGTTCTTCGCGCAGTGCAGCGCGATCGACTTCGACAGCATCCACACCGCCGCCTTCGATGAATTGTACGCCGGCATGGTGTCGCTGGCGATCAGCCCGGCGATGCTGGAAATGTTGATGATCGAACCCGGCGCATGCTCGCGCATCAGCGGCAGGGCCTTCTGGCAGCCGTGGAAGATCGAATCGACATTGATCGCGAAGCAGCGCTTCCAGTCCTCGAACTTGCAGGTCTCGATATTGCCGGCAACGCCGATCCCGGCATTGTTGACCAGCACGTTGAGCCCGCCAAGATGCTCGCGCGCGGCATCGACCGCGCGTTCCCAGTCGCTGGCATTGGTCACGTCATGCTCGATCGAATAGGCCGTGCCCATGCCGAGCGCCTGGTTGATCGCCTCGGCGGTGTTGGCCGCGCCGTTGGCGTTGATGTCGGTGCACAGTACCCGCGCGCCTTCTTCCGCCAGGCGCCGCGCATGCGCCGCACCCAGACCCTGCGCCGCGCCGGTAATCAGCGCCAACTTGCCTGCACACCGTCCTGTCATGTCATTCTCCCACAATGAAGCCTGCCGCCAGCAGCAGGGCGATCCGTACATCGACCGCATGGCCGCGTTCGCGCCACTGCGCAACGAATTGCGGCAGCTCGGCCATGGGCACGCGGTGCACGGTAATGTTCTCGCCCGGCAGCCCGCCGCCTTCGCCGACTTTGGTTAAGCCGCGTGCACGAAGCAGGGTGAAGGCCTCGCTGACCATGCCGGGGCTGGAGTAAAACTCGCCGAGGTTGTCCATCCGCGCGGCGGTGTAACCGGTTTCCTCTTCCAGTTCGCGGATTGCGGCGGCTTCGGCGGCTTCGTTCTCGTGCCCGTCGTCGTCGCCGACCAGCCCGGCTGGGATTTCGAGGCAGATCTTGCCCAGCGGAACACGGTATTGCTCGACCAGCAGCACGCAGCCGTCATCGTCAATCGCGATGATCGCGGCGGCACGAATACCGCGCGACCGGCTGGCATATTCCCACCGGCCGCGCCGCTTGGCGGTCACGAACCGCCCCTGCCACATGATCTCTTCGGGTTCTTCAGGCTGCACTCTGTCCTATCCCTTCGTTCAAAGCCCC
>JAHDXX010000006.1 GCA_023384025.1 Sphingomonadaceae bacterium | reverse complement strand
GGGGTCGACCTGACCGTGCCGCTCTATTCGGGCGGAGCCGTGAAGAACTCGGTCCGCGCCGCGCGCGACCGGATCGAGGCCGGGCGGGCCGACCTGCGAGGTACCGAATCGGCGGTGTTCAGCCAGGTCGTCGCCGCCTACATGGACGTGCTGCGCGGGCAGGCACTTGTGGCGCTGTCCGCCAACCAGGTCGACGTGCTGTCGGTCAACCTCGAGGCGACCCGCGACCGGTTCGAGATCGGCGACCTGACCCGGACGGACATCGCCCAGTCCGAAGCCCGGCTGGCAGTGGCCCAGAGCGATCTGCGCTCGGCCCAGGCCAACCTGATCGGCGCGCGCGAGAACTACATTGCGCTGGTGGGCAAGGCGCCGACTGCCCTGGAACCGCCGCCGCCGCTGCCGGGCCTGCCCGCCAATGTCGACGAGGCAGTCGCCATTGCGCTCGAATACAATCCTGACCTCATCGCAGCGCAGGAGCGCGCCGAAGCATCGGAGCATGACGTCCGCGTGGCCGGGGCCAGCCGCCAGCCGACACTCGGCGCTTTCGCGGGGGCGGACTATACCAATTACTTCGGCACGCTCGGCGGCCCGGTTGCCGCCACGCTGGAGCAGAAGGAAACCACCGCCAACGCCGGATTGCGGCTGACCATCCCGATCTTCCAGGGCGGGCGCCCTGCCGCGCAGGTACGCCAGGCCCAGGCTCGTTCGACCGCCGCGCTGGAGAACGTCATCGCCGCCGAGCGCGAAACGATTGCCCAGACGCGCGCTTCCTGGTCGAGCTGGCAGGCGGCCCTCGGCATCATCGACAGCGCCCAGGCGGCGGTTTCAGCCGCCGAGCTGAGCCTCGAAGGCGTACGGGCTGAAAACTCTATCGGCAACCGCACCATCCTCGACGTGCTCAATGCGGAGCAGGAACTGCTTGGGGCGCGCGTGCAGCTGGTGACGGCACGGCGCAACGCCTATGTCGCCGGTTTCAGCCTGCTTGCCGCCATGGGCAAGGCCGAAGCGCGTGATCTTGGCCTTGATGACGAAGGCGTGCTCTACGACCCGGTCACCAACTACGAGCGCGTTCGTGGTGCGGTGTGGGACTGGGATCGCGACCCTGCTCCCGCTGTGCAGGCCACACGAACCGTTGACATACCTGCCCCGGATGCGTCAGTTCCCGGTCCGGTAACGGGTGACGTCACGCCGCCGCGCTGATTCACCACTGGATTTCGGGGGCAGGCAATGGGCCAGCACGGGGAAGCTTCGGTCGAGGAAATCCTCGAATCGATCAAGAAAGTGATCGCACGCGACAACCGCGTCGGCGCGCTGGAAGAGCGGCGTCGGCGCGAAACGCAGGGCGTGGTCGAACCGGCGAGCGATGAGGAAGCCGACGAAGTTCTCGAACTGGGCGATGATCACATGGTCGAAGAAGCCGATCCGGTCGGCGAGGAACCGCTGATCGCCGAATCGGTGCGCGAATCGATGCAGGCCAATCTGGCCGCACTGGCGATGCTGGCCGAACCGGGCGTGCCCCCGCAGATTGTCCGCTCGGGTGAGACTTCGCTCGAAGGGATGGTGCGCGAAATGCTCCGCCCGATGCTGGCACAGTGGCTCGACACCCACCTTCCCGGAATGGTCGAGACCATGGTCAAAGCCGAGATCAGCCGGATCGCAGGCAAGCGCGGGTAGATTTTCTGCCACTGGCGTGGAAGCGGCACCGGCCGTTCGGTTTCAGCATAGCTGAAACAAGCTCCAACCAAAATTCCTTGCACCATGCGCGCCGCGCCGTAGGGTCCGGCGCCATGAAAAAACACACCGGGTCCCTGATCGCTCTCGCCGCCAGTCTCGCGGCCTTCCCCTCCCTGTCGCTGGCGCAGGACGCCGCGCCGATGACCGCGCAGGATCTTGTCACTCTGCCGCGGGTCGGCAGCCCGGCGGTCACGCCGGATGGCGGGGTGATGGTCTATCCGGTGACCGAGACCGATCCGGACACGCTCAAGCGGACCACGACACTGTGGCAGCGCAGCCTTGCCGACCCGCGCGCGGAAGCCGTCGCGCTTGACCTTGGCGGCAGCGCCAGTTCGGTCACGGTCGGCCCCGATGATGCCCTGTGGTTCCTCTCGGCGCGCGGCGAAGACGGCGCGAAAACCCAGGTCTGGCGTGCGGTGCGCGAAGCAGACGGTGCGATCGGCACCCCGACGCAAATCACCCGCTTTGCGACCGACGTCGCCGGTTACGCCCTGTCACCCAAGGGCGATGCCTTGGTGGTGTGGGGCGAAGTCGCGCGCGATTGCCCGACTTTCGGTTGCGACGGTGACGGCACGGCGCACTTGCCCGGCCCCGGCAGCGGGCGGCTCTACCAGGGCACTGACGGGTTCGTGCGCCATTGGGACGAGTGGGAAACACCGGGGACGATCAGCCGCGCCTTTGCCTTCCGGCTCGGCTCCGACGGCGTCATTGGCGACGGAGTGGCGCTTGACGGCCCGGCAGGCGAAGGTGCGCTGAACGGGGACACGCCACACAAGCCCTATGGCGGCGGCGAGGACCTGGCCTGGGCACCCGATGGCTCGGGGGTCTATTTCATCGCCCGGCAAGGCGGAATCGACGAACCACGTTCGACCAACACCGACCTGTGGTGGCGCGCACTCGATGCATCTGCGCCGGTCAACCTGACGGCTGACAATCAGGCGATGGACCTGACTCCGGCCCCCTCGCCCGACGGCAAGTGGCTGGCCTGGACCGCGATGGCGCGGCCCGGATACGAGGCCGACCGGCTGGTGGTATGGCTGCGCGACGTCAGGACCGGCAAGACCCGCGCACTGACTCAGGACTTTGACCGTTCGTTCGGCAGCCTCGCCTGGACGCCCGATTCGCGCTGGCTGGTCGGCACTGCGCAGGACGTGCTCGACACCCCGGCGTTCCGGATCGATCCGCGCACCGGCAAGGTCGAACGGCTTGACCTGATGGCCGGCAACGAAGGCCGGATCGGCGATGTGATCCCGCTGGCGGGCGGCAACCTGCTGTTCAGCCGCAATTCGATCGGCGCGCCGTCGGAGCTGTTCCTGTCGAGGAGCTGGGGCCAGGCCATGCCGGTCACCTCTGCCGCAACCCCGCGGATGGGCGCGATGGCAGCGACGCGCACCACCCGTTTCAGCTTTGCCGGGGCCGAAGGCGCAACCGTGTGGGGCCAGATCACCCGGCCGGAGAACCATCAGGGCCAGTTGCCCGCCATCCTCTACGTCCATGGCGGGCCGCAGGGTTCGTTCGACGATGGCTGGTCGAGCCGGTGGAACCCGCGTGTGCTCGCCAGCCAGGGCTATGCGGTGATCTCGGTCGATTTCCACGGCAGCACCGGATACGGGCAGGCCTTCACCGACGCGATCAACCGCGACTGGGGCGGCAAGCCGCTCGAGGACCTGCAGAAGGGCCTCGACGCCGCGCTCGCGCTCGACCCGCAGATCGATGGTGCCAATGCCTGCGCCATGGGGGCGAGCTACGGCGGCTACATGATGAACTGGATCGCCGGCAAATGGCCCGACCGGTTCAAGTGCCTCGTCAACCACAACGGCTTGTTCGACACGCGTGCGTTCTACTACTCGACCGAGGAATCGTGGTTCCCGCGGTGGGACTTCGGCGGTTCCTTTGCCGAAGCGAGCGCCGAGTACGAAAAGTGGAACCCGGTCAACCACGTCGACCAGTGGCGCACGCCGATGCTGGTCGTGCTGGGCGAAAAGGACTTCCGTGTGCCTTATACGCAGGGCCTGGGTGCCTTCACCGCCCTGCAGGAGCGCGGCATTCCCGCACAATTGCTGGTCTTCCCTGAGGAGAACCACTGGGTGCTGGGCGCGAAGAATTCGATCCAGTGGCACGAGACGGTGTTTGCCTGGCTCGACCGCTGGCTCAAGCCGCAAGCGGCGGAGTAGCGGTGCCTGATCAGGTCGCTCTGGCCGGCAAGGCGCTGGCGAAGATCAATGGCGAGCGGATCGAGCGCCATATCTTCCTGTGCGCCCTGTCGGAGAAGCAGGCCTGCTGCAACCGGGCGCAGGGCGAAGTGTCATGGGCCTATCTCAAGCAGAGGCTCAAGGATCTGGGGCTGGTCGGGCCGCAAGGCAGTGTCCAGCGGACCAAGGCCGACTGCCTGCAAGTCTGCACCCTTGGCCCGGTCGCGGTCGTGTGGCCTGACGGGGTGTGGTACCATTCGTGCACTCCGGACGTGCTCGAACAGATCATCCAGCGCCACCTGATCGGGGGCAAACCGGTCGAGGAATACCGGCTCAGGGCAAATCGCTAGATCCGCGGCTCGCTGTCCTCGCTGAGGTCGCTCACGCTCTCGTCGTGCCCGGTGCCGCTCGACAAGAATACCAGCCCCATCAGCCCGCCGGTCAGCAGCATGGTGAAGCCGATCCCCAGTGCAGTGGCGATGTAGAAATGCACGGTCGCCGCGCTGCCCTGCTTGTACAGCACCGCCAGCGCCAGCATGACCGTGCCGACCGTCAGCAGCATCATGAAACGCATCATCCGGCGATAGCGGGCCCAGGCATGGGCAGCCTTGCGGGGATCGTCGAGCGGGGATTTACGGGCCATCGCCGCCACATGGGGGCTGCGGCCGCGCTTGGCAACCGGCGGCAGATTTGGCGATTCGGGCATGTTCATGGCATCCTCGCGCGACAACAACGAGAGAGGAGGCGAGTCGATGCAGATTTCCCACCTTATCGCCGGGCGGACCAGCGGCGACGTGATCGCTTGCGACACCGGCGCCAGCGTGCGCGACGTGGTCGCCCTGCTGGCCGCGCGGCGGATCGGGGCGCTGCCGGTGATGGAAGCGGGCAGGGTCGTCGGAATCTTTTCCGAACGCGACGTCATCTACCGCATGGCCGACGAAGGCTCTGCCTGCCTCGAGCGGCGCGTCGGCGAAGTGATGACCGCCCCGCCGATTACCGTCACTCCGCAGACCAAGGTGATCGAGGCGCTCGCACTGATGACGCGGCGGCGGATCCGCCACCTGCCGGTGCTGGAAGGCGAAGTGCTGTGCGGGTTCATCTCGATCGGCGATCTGGTCAAGTCACGGATCGACGAGGTCGAGACCGAGGCTGCCGCCATGCGCGACTATATCCAGATGGCTTGAGAAGCAGGCGCAGCGCGCCTACCTTGGCCTTATGGGCCAGATGCTATCGCTTACCCCCGCCGCTGCCGCGCGTGTCGCGTGGATTGCCGAGCGCCAGTCGAAACCCGCCATCCTGCGCCTGTCGGTCGAGGGGGGCGGCTGTTCGGGCTTCCAGTACAAGTTCGACCTGGCCGAAGGGGCCGACAGCGACGATTCGGTCAGCGAGACCGACGGGGTCCGGTTGGTGGTCGACCCGGTCAGCCTCGATCTTGTCGCCGGGAGCGTGGTCGATTTCGTTGAATCGCTGGGCGGAGCCGCTTTCCGGGTGGAAAATCCCAATGCTGCCGCAGGGTGCGGATGCGGGTCCAGCTTCGGGATTTGAATTGGACGCGCCGCGCGCGATCAGGCAGAGCCTGAGCCATGCGCATCGCCAGCTTCAACATCAACGGAATCAAGGCGCGCCTGCCGCGCCTGCTCGAATGGCTCGAGGAAACGCGGCCCACGGTCGCCTGCCTGCAGGAAATCAAGACCCAGGACGAAGGCTTCCCGGCCGAGGAATTCGCGAAGATCGGCTATCACGCGATCTGGCACGGCCAGAAAAGCTTCAACGGAGTCGCGATCCTTGCCGATGGCGTTGCGCCGGTCGAAGTCCAGCGCGGGTTGCCCGGCGATCCCGAAGACGAGCAGGCGCGCTATCTCGAGGCTGACGTCAACGGCGTGCGCGTGGTCGGCATCTACCTGCCCAACGGCAACCCGGTGCCCGGCCCAAAGTTCGATTACAAGCTGGCGTGGATGGAGCGGCTGGGCGCACGCATGGCCGAGCTTTGGGCGCAGGAGATCCCCTGCGCGGTGGTCGGCGATTTCAATGTCATCCCGACCGATGCGGACGTCTGGTCGCCCAAGGCGATGGCCAGCGACGCGCTGATGCAGCCCGAGTCGCGCGATGCCTACCACCGCCTGCTTGGCGACGGGTGGACCGACGCGCTTGCCACGCTCAATCCGCGCGGGGGCGTGTGGACCTACTGGGATTACCAGGCCGGGGCCTGGCAGCGCGATCACGGTTTCCGGATCGACCACCTGCTGCTCTCGCCCGAACTCGCCGACCGGCTCGAAGCGGCCGGGGTCGACAAGGACCACCGCGGCCGCGAGAAGGCGAGCGACCATGCCCCGGTGTGGGTCTCGATCAGGGATTGAGTCCGGCGCAGGGGCCCTGCCCCTGCCCGAACGGATCAGCGATAGAAGATGTGCGAGTCGATCGTAGCCAGCGCCTGCTTGCGATGGCTCCAGCTCGGGCGGACGCTGCGCGCGTGGAAATAGAGCGCGTCACCGGCGTGGGTCTGCCACTGGTCACCATGGGCGATCTGCGCGACAGCGACCGCATTGCGCCACGCCTGCGAAGCGCGGCGGGCCTGCGGGATCGCGCCCTTGCGCACGAACGAGAACTGGCCCGGCTGCCGCACCACGCCGCAATAGGTCGCGGGGAAGCGGCCCGACTGGCTGCGGTTGATGATCACTTCGGCAACCGCGAGCTGACCCATGAGGGGTTCGCCGCGCGCTTCGAAGTAGATCGCCCCGGCGAGGCATTCGAGCTCGGCGGACAAGGCCCCGTCCGTCGGGGTGGCCGAAACGAGTTCGCGCAGCGATCCGGCCTGCGCAGCAGGTGCGGGATCGGCAGCATCCTGTTCGGGGGCAGCAGGCAGGGGCTGAACCACCTCCTGCGAAACAAAGACCGGCATGCGTTCATCGGTCAAGGCGGCGGAACCAACCGCGTCCTGTGCGGTTTCTTCAGCCTGGGCGCCGGAAAGTTCCGCTCCGGCAACGGTGAAGGCCAGACCAACGGCAAGCGCCGCCGTGCTGGCGTAGCGGGAAAAGAGACTCATCTGTCCGTCAAAACGTGCGGTTGACGGGCCCTGTCGCAGGCTGGGACCGGTTCGCGTTCCTTGCGATTTCGGTTCGGTCCTATTGCTGGCCTGCCGGCCGTCCCCCGTCTGCGTGCCTGCTAGCGGCCGGAATGCCGCTTCGCCGCCTGCGCCTTACGAAGTCGGACGCGCCCCTACCCGGGAAAGGTAACAAGTCAACTTAACTGGCCCAGGATGCGATGAACCGTTCCGCATCCGGGATATCCAGTTCAACCAGCCACAAATCGGGGTCCTGACGCCGCCTCCGCTCCAGATAATCGGAAAATTCCTGCGGATTCTCCGTATTTTCCCGCTTTGCAGCAAGAAACGGTCGCGAACCGTCGGGTCGCGGCATGCGTTCGTAAAGCGCGGCTGGTTCGCTGCGATGGATGGTTACCAGCAGCACTGTTCCGCCATCCCGCTCGCCGCGCGCAAGCACAGTGGCAAAGCCGCCCGCAGCCTCGACCGCGCGAATGAGGCCGGTCACTTCGACATGCGCGGGCAAACGCTCAGTCATCGCCGCGGTATGCCGGAAGGCTCGACAAGGGGATGTGCGAGCGCATGAACGTGCCTGTCCCGCGCCCGACTTCCTCGCCTTCGCCATCGATCAGGCGTGCTTCGGCCACCAGCACCCGGCGGCGGCCGCTGATCCAGCGCCCCTCGGCCATGACCGGTCCGCTGCGCAAGGGACGGGAGAAATGCAGGTTGAACGCGGTCGTCAGCAGGAAACGGTCGGGCACCAGGGTGTTCGCAGCGTAGAACGCCGCGTCGTCGAGCATCTTGAAATAGAGCGTACCATGCGCTGCCCTGGCAGCATGGTAATGCGCCGGATCGACGGTAAAGCTGATCTGCGTCTGGCCTTCGCCGGGAATTGTGATTGTGGAGGGGAACAACGCGTTGATCGCAGCGGACGCATAAAGCCGCTCGAGCCCGCGCAAATGCTCCGGTGACGCCGCTACGGGTTCAGGCGACGTCACGATCCGACACATTGGTGAGAAGCGCATAGAGCGCCTCGGGGCTGTCTGCCCCCAGCAGCGCCTCCTGCAATGCCTCGTCGCGCATCAGGCGCGAGATTTCCACCAGCGCATGGAGGTGGGTCGCCCCGGCGCTGGCAGGCGAGAGCAGGCCGAACACCAGCTCGACCGGAAGATCGTCAGCAGAATCGAAATCGACCGGCGACGCCAGGCGCAGGAACACGGTGACCGGGCGGTTGATCCCTTCGATGCGCGCATGGGGAATGGCCACCCCGCGGCCGAAGCCGGTGCTGCCGAGCTTCTCGCGCTCGTCCAGCGCTTCGAGCACCATGGCGGGATCGAGCCGGTAGGCGGCGCCGAACCGGTCAGCCAACATGTCGAGGATCGCCGCCTTGCCGGCAGCATCGACAATCGCGAGCGCTTGGGGGGAAAGGGTGTAGTTCAGTTCCATTGACCAGTTTTCACACAGCACACAGTCAGGACTGGAGCGCACAGCCCCGGGCTGACAAAGACTCTCCCTCGGGAAGGATGCCCTTGCCGCCCGAAAGGTGCTGCGAGGGGCTTTACCGCGGTTCGACCCAGCCGATCGATCCGTCGTTGCGGCGGTAAACCATATTATGCCGTCCGGTGCCAGCGTTTTTGAACAGCAGGGCATTGGTGTGGCGAAGGTCGAGCATCATCACCGCGTCCGCCACACTGGCTTCGGGAATGTCGGCCGTGGTTTCGGCGATGATCGGCGGGGCACCGGCACCGTCTTCTTCCTCGACTTCGGCCTCGACTTCGGGAGCGGCGAAAATGCGATAGCTCGCCTCTTCCTCGCGCAGGGCATGGGCGCTCTGCTCGTGCCGGTCCTGGATCCGGCGCTTGTAGCGGCGCAGCTGCTTGTCGATCTTCTCCGCCGCCTGATCGAGCGCGACATGCGCATCAGGCGCGGTCGCATTGGCCTTGAGCAGCAAGCCATGCATGACATGGGTCACGATATCGCAGCTGACCATGCTGGCCGGCGCCTTGCCGAAGGTGACCTGCGAGGAAATGGCTCCGCCGAAATACTTCTCGACAATGGTGTTGAGGCGATCGGAGACATGGTCCTGCAGCGCCGCGCCCGTATCCATCTGGTGGCCCGATACCCTGATATCCATCGTCTCTTCTCCTTGTTTGGCGGGGGACTGCAATACCCCCTCATTTGCCCCAGAGGGGTGAAGGCATTTGCTTGATAAAGGCTTGATGGCGTTCCTGTTCCTCAGGCGTGGCAGCATGAGGCCGCGGTGCGCGGAACACGCGCTCGACCCGGACAGTCGCACGTCCGGCAGTGCTTTCCACCGCGACAGCTTCCGCCGCCAGTTCCAGCCCGATCTGCCGGCCGCCGGTCAGCTCGACATAGACCTGGGCCAGTAGTTCGGCATCGAGCAGCGCGCCGTGCTTGACCCGGTGGCTGCGATCCACCCCGTAGCGGGTGCACAGCGCATCGAGGCTCAGCTTGGCCCCGGGGTGTTTCTTGCGCGCGATCGCCACGGTGTCGACCATCCGGTCAAGGCTGACCGGCTCACGTCCGCAGGCCTTGAGCTCGGCATTGAGAAAGCCGAAGTCGAATGCGGCATTGTGGGCAATCAGCGGCGCATCACCGAGAAACGCCATCAGGTCATCCGCCAGCGCGCCGAACAGCGGCTTGTCCGACAGGAACGCAGCTGACAGCCCGTGCACCGCCTCGGCCTGCGCGGGCATGTCACGCTGAGGGTTGAAGTAGGCATGGAAGGTGGCCCCGGTCTCGACCCGGTTGACCAGTTCGACACAGCCGATTTCAACCATCCGGTCCCCGCTCTGGGGGTCTAGGCCGGTGGTTTCGGTATCGAACACGATTTCACGCATTGGTCACACTATCGGACTCAAGGCCCCGCTGCGCAAGGGGGGTCAACCGCGAAATTTTCGCAGTTCCTCGACCAGGGCGCCGACCGCCGCGCGGGTCGCGGCAAGGCTGGTCCCGGTATCGACTATATGGTCGGCCCGGGCGCGCTTGTCAGCGTCAGGCACCTGCCGCGCGAGGATCTGGGCGAACTTCTCCGCAGTCATGCCCGGCCGGGCCAGCACCCGCGCACGCTGCACTTCGGCCGGGGCAGAAACAACCACCACCCGGTCGACCTGCGCCGCGCCGCCTTTCTCGAACAGCAGCGGGATATCGAACACCACCAGCGGCTGCCCGGCGTGCTCGATCAGGAACGCCTGCCTTGCCGCAGCGACAGCGGGGTGGACGATTGCCTCCAGCCGGGCGAGGGCGGCATCGTCGCCGAAGACCTGCGCACCAAGGGCCGGGCGATCGACACCGTCCGGCCCGGTCGTCCCGGGAAAGGCAGCTTCGATCGCAGGCAGCAGGGCGCCGCCCGGCCCTTGCAACCGGTGCACTTCGGCATCGGCATCGAACACGGGCACGCCGCGTTCCTCGAACATCGCAGCGACAGTCGATTTGCCCATGCCGATGGATCCGGTCAGGCCGATGATGAGCGGGCGGGTCATGCAGTCAGGATCCGGCGCAGTTCCGCATCGTGCTCGCGCGGGGCGGGCTGGCCGAAAAAGCGCTCGAATGCGGCAGCGGCCTGCCCGATCAGCATTGCCAGCCCGTCCACCGTGCGATGGCCTGCCGCGCGCGCGCCTTGCAGGAAAGCGGTGTCGAGCGGGGCGGTGACGATATCATAGGCAATGCTTTCGGGTGGCGCATGGCTCCAGTCGAAGGCAAGCGGCGGTTGCCCCTGCATTCCCAATGAGGATGCGTTGACGACCAGATCGAGGCATCCCTCGCGGTCATCGAAAGCGAAGTCGGTCGGCCCTGCAAAATGGGCGATGTCGACCGCATGGTGCTCGTCGGCAGTGGCAAGTTCGTCCAGCAGGGTTCGTGCCTTGGCCGGATCGCGCCCGGCGACCACGAGGGTGAACCCTTCGTCCGCCAGCGCGGCAATGATCGCCCGGGCCGCACCGCCGGTGCCCAGAATGCGCGCCATGCGGTAATAGTGGGTCTCTGCAAGACGATCCCGCAGCGGTTCGAGGAACCCGCCGGCATCGGTATTAAACCCTGCCAGCGTACTATCCTCCAGTCGCACGATTGTGTTCACTGCTCCGATCCGCGCGGCGAGCGGGTCCACCACGTCGAGCAGGGACATCACCGCCTGCTTGTGCGGCATGGTGACATTGCATCCGCGCCAGGCAGGATCGGCGCGGCGCTGGGCAAGATAGTCAGCCAGTTTGTCGGCCGTAACGTGGCAGGCGCGGTATTCGGCCGCGATTCCCAGCTTGCCGAGCCAGAAGCCGTGGATGGCGGGCGACTTCGACTGCGCGATCGGGTCGCCGATCACTTCTGCGTAGGGGCGGGTCATTCGGGCAACTTCCCGAACTGGCGCAATGCGCCGATTACGGGCAGCAATGGCATGCCGAGCACGGTGAAATGATCGCCGTTGATAGTTTCAAAGAGCTGCACCCCGCGCGCCTCGATCCGGAACACCCCGACGCACCCGGCCACCGCGGGCCATTCGTGGGCAAGATAGTCCTCGATGAAATCCTCGCTCAGGGTGCGCACCTTCAACCGGGCAACATCGCCATGCGACCAGATCACCGCGCCGCCACGGGCCAGCGCGGCAGCGCTGTGCAGCTCCATCGTCCGCCCGGAGAAGAACCGCAGGTGTTCGCCCGCGTGCTCGCGGCTGGCAGGCTTGTCGAAACGCCGTCCGTCGACCGCGACCAGCGAATCACTGCCGAGGACAAGTGCGTCCGGGTGTTGGCGCGACACCGCCTGTGCCTTGGCCTGCGCGAGCGCCAGGGCAACCCGCGCCGGGCCATGGCCGGGCAGCGATTCCTCAAGGGCCCGCTCGTCGATTTCGGCGGGCACGGCTTCGTAGGCCACCCCGGCGGCATCGAGCATGGCGCGACGCGAAGCACTCTTCGAGGCGAGCACGATCATATCGCGCCGCCTCCTGCCTCGGGCAGGTCGTGCTTGCGGTCACGCTCGCCGTGCAGGCGGATCACCGCGGCAGCGGTTTCCTCGATCGAGCGGCGGGTGACATCGATCACCGGCCAGCCGTTGTCGGCGAACATGCGGCGGGCGAACTGGACTTCGGCCCGGACGCGCTCGTTGTCGACATAGGCTGTCTCGGCGCTTTCATTGAGGCTGAGCAGCCGGTTGCGCCGCACCTGGACCAGCCGTTCGGGCGCCGTGGTCAGGCCGACCACCAGCGGGCGGCGCAGCGAGAACAGCGCGGGCGGTGGCGGGCTTTCGACCACCAGCGGGATGTTCGCCGTCTTGAATCCGCGGTTGGCGAGATAGATGCTGGTCGGGGTCTTCGACGTGCGGCTGACCCCGGCGAGCACGATGTCGGCCTCTTCCCAATTCTCCCACCCGATCCCGTCATCGTGCGCAATGGTGTAATGGATCGCTTCGACCCGGCGGAAATAGGCCTCGTCCATCGTGTGCTGGCGACCGGGACGGCCGTGCGCTTCCTGCCCGAGCTGGGATTCCAGCGCTTCGGTGACCGAATCGAGCGCAGCGACGGCTGGCAGGCCGAGCTGGCGGCAATGCTCTTCCAGCCGGGCCCGGGTCTCGGCATTGACCAGCGTGAACAGCACGAGGCCGGGGTTGGCCGCAAGATCGGGGACAATCCGGTCAAGATGCTGGCGCGAACGGACCATCGGCCAGAAATGGCGCACGATCTCGGTATCCTCGAACTGGGCAAGCGCAGCCTTGGCGACCATTTCCAGCGTTTCGCCGGTCGAATCCGAAACGAGATGCAGGTGAAGGCGGTTCATGGATGCGGTTCGGGCCCGGTCTTGCAGCGTGTGGACAAGTGCCCGGATAAACCACGGGACAGGGCTGCCGACAAGTTCGGGGCGGATCGATTGCCCGATTCCTTGCCCGATACGAGTCCGGGACAAGGCCTTTTGTCGACAGCATCGGGCAGTTTTCCGCAGGCTGGGGATAGTGCGGATAACCAGTGTTTGACTCAGGCATTGCCGCGATTCGCACTGATCGGCAGCCTGTTCAAACGGGGATAAATCGGGCAGGGGGCCTCTGTCCCCGCTATCCACAGGGCCAACAGACTCCAGCATCCTTCTATAAAGACTCTATATTAATTGGATTGGACCCGATCGAATGCCCGGAATCCTGCTCGATACCCTGACTGGCAAACCCGGCGAGCGCGTGCCCATGTGGCTCATGCGCCAGGCGGGTCGCTATCTGCCGGAGTACCGAGCCCTGCGCGCCGAGAAAGGGGGATTTCTCGAACTCGCCTACGACAGTGAAGCCGCGGCCGAGATTACCCTGCAGCCGATCCGCCGGTTCGGGTTCGACGGGGCCATCCTGTTTTCCGATATTCTCGTGATTCCGCACGCCATGGGGCAGGACCTGTGGTTCGAGGCAGGCGAGGGACCGCGGCTCGCCCCGCCGCTGGTCGACGGGGCATGGGCCGCGCTGGAGGCCATGCCGCAGCGGCTCGATCCGGTCTACGGCACCGTGCGGCGCTGCCGTGACCTGCTCGGGCCGGAGACGACCATGCTCGGCTTTGCGGGCAGCCCGTGGACAGTCGCGACCTACATGGTCGCCGGGCAAGGGTCCAAGGACCATCACCAGACCCGCGAGCTGGCTTACCGCGATCCGGCAGCGTTCGCTTCGTTGATCGAAGCGATCGAACGGGCCACGGTCGATTACCTGATCGGCCAGATCGATGCCGGGGTCGAAGCGGTGCAACTGTTCGACAGCTGGGCCGGGAGCCTTGCCCCTGACCAGTACGAACGCTGGGTGATCGGCCCCAATGCACGGCTTGCGGCTGCGATCCATGCGGTACGGCCTGGTGTTCCGGTGATCGGCTTCCCCAAGGGATCGGGGGAGAAGCTCGCCGCCTATGCCCGCGAGACCGGAGTTGATGCCGTGGGTATCGACGAGACGCTCGATCCGCACTGGGTCGCCGCGAATCTGCCTGCTGAGCTGCCGGTGCAGGGCAATCTCGATCCCTTGCTGCTGCTGGCAGGCGGCAATGCTCTGGTCGAGCGGACTGAGATGATCCTGCGCGCCTTTGCCGGACGCCCGCACGTGTTCAACCTCGGCCATGGCATCGGTCAGCACACGCCGATTGCCCATGTCGAGCAGCTTGTGGCCACGGTGCGCGCATGGCGGGGATGACGAGCGGGCGCACAATGCCTACATGGGGTGCATGCAGGACGTCCTTTCGATGACCTACTACTGGCTCAAGGCAGGGCACATCATTTTCATGGTGTTCTGGATGGCGGGGCTGTTCATGCTGCCGCGCCAGATGCTCTATCTCCATTCCGCTACGCCCGGCTCGCCTGAAGCTGCCGAATGGGACCGGCGGATGGGCCTGTTGCGCAAGATGATCCTGACTCCGAGCCTGATCGTGGTCTGGGTCCTTGGCCTTGCGCTTGCCTACACCATCGGCGCGTTCAGCCAGGGCTGGTTCCACGCCAAGCTGCTGCTGGTTCTGGCGCTCACCGGCTATCATGGCTGGATGGTCTCGCAGGCGAGGCGGATGATTGACGGCCAGCGACCGCTCACCGAACGGCAGTTGCGGTTGTGGGGCGAGTTTCCCGCGTTCATTCTGGCGCTGGTGGTGGTGCTGGTGGTCGTCAAACCGTTCTGACGGGCGGCTTGTAGCCCGGCAAAGCTGATTGACGCCGCAGCCGCGCTGGCATATTCCGCACAAAGTTTCCGGTCATGGCCTGCCCGTTTGCGGCGCGCCGGGTCTGCTTTCTCCAAGCCCTTCGACCCCAGGCCAATGACCAGACCGGCCATTCCCGAGTTGGACACGACAAATGCATCTGAAAGACCTCAAAGCGAAAACCCCGGCCGAGCTGGTCGAAATGGCCGAGGAACTCGGCGTCGAAGGCGCCAGCACCATGCGGCGGCAGGACCTGATGTTCTGCATCCTGCGCGAACTGGCCGAGGACGAGGAATACGAAGAGCCGATCATGGGCGTCGGCACGATCGAAGTGCTGCAGGACGGGTTCGGCTTCCTGCGCAGCCCGGAAGCGAACTACCTCGCCGGGCCGGACGATATCTATGTCTCGCCCAACCAGGTCCGCAAATGGGGCCTGCGCACCGGTGACACCGTCGAAGGCGAGATCCGCGCTCCCAAGGATGGAGAGCGCTATTTTGCCCTCACAAGCCTCAAGAGCGTCAATTTCGACAATCCCGATGCCGTGCGCCACCGGACCAACTTCGACAACCTGACGCCGCTCTATCCAGACGAGCGCCTGATCCTCGATTCAAGCGATCCGACGGTCAAGGACAAGTCGGCGCGGGTGATCGACCTGATCTCCCCGCAGGGCAAGGGCCAGCGGGCGCTGATCGTCGCCCCGCCGCGCACTGGCAAGACCGTGCTGCTGCAGAACATCGCCAAGGCGATCACCGACAACCACCCGGAAGTGTTCCTGATCGTGCTGCTCGTCGACGAGCGCCCGGAAGAAGTGACCGACATGCAGCGCAGCGTGAAGGGCGAGGTGATTTCCTCGACCTTCGACGAGCCGGCCACGCGCCATGTGCAGGTCGCGGAAATGGTGATCGAGAAGGCCAAGCGCCTGGTCGAGCACAAGAAGGACGTGGTGATCCTGCTCGATTCGATCACCCGCCTTGGCCGCGCCTACAACACGGTTGTGCCGAGCTCGGGCAAGGTGCTCACCGGCGGTGTCGATGCCAATGCGCTACAGCGCCCGAAGCGGTTCTTCGGTGCAGCGCGCAACATCGAGGAAGGCGGCTCGCTCTCGATCATCGCCACCGCGCTGATTGATACCGGCAGCCGGATGGACGAAGTGATCTTCGAAGAGTTCAAGGGCACCGGTAACAGCGAAATCGTGCTCGACCGCAAGGTCGCGGACAAGCGCATCTTCCCCGCGCTCGATGTCGGCAAGTCCGGCACCCGCAAGGAAGAGCTGCTGGTCTCGAAGGATGTCATGTCGAAGATGTGGGTCCTGCGCCGTATCCTGATGCAGATGGGTACGATCGACGCGATGGAATTCCTCCTCGACAAGATGAAGGATTCGAAGAGCAACGAGGATTTCTTCGCGGCGATGAACCAGTAGAAGTGATCGACCGGTTTCAATCAGGGTATTGGAATCGGTCGGTTTTCTCGTTAGGCGGCAGAAATGTGGCGCGATCAGGGTTGGTTGCGCCCGGGGGGCAGCAAAGATGCGCCAGTATGTTTATGTCAGCACTGCGGAACAACTTGCCCAGGATGATATCGCGGCGATTCTCGAATCGTGCCAGCGCAACAACCTGGCGCATGGGGTGACCGGCCTGCTGCTCTACAACGGGCGCAATTTTCTCCAGTTGCTCGAAGGCGAGCGGAGCAACCTCGAATGGGTCATGCGGCGGATCGAGCACGATTCACGCCACCATGGCATTTCGCGGCTGTACGATGAACCGGTCGAAGCACGTGCCTGCCCTGACTGGTTGATGAAGCGCGTTGCACTGGGCGATTCCGGCGAAGCAAGGCGCGAGCGGCTCGAGGCGGAACTGCCCGAAGTGCTCGATCCCCACTTGCGCCGGATCATCCTGAACTTCGCGCTGCTGAACTAGGACAGGACATCACACCGCTGTCAGGGGTGCTGGAACGATTACCCCTTCGCTGCTTCCAGCTTGGCCGCCATCAGCTCCCAGATCTTGTTGATGGCCTTCAGCGGGCGAACCATGACCTTGAAATCGCTGATCAGGCCGTGATCGTCGAACCGGATGATGTCGACGCCGTTGACGGTGATGCCATCCATCTCGGCAATGAACTCGAGCATCACGTCGTTGCCGTCGACCAGTTCGCGGACATAGCGGAAGGTGCCGTTGCCGAACACGTGCCCGGCGGCGGTGAGATAGGCCATGACCTTGAACTTGCCGGCTTGCGGCGTGTGCACCACGGGCGAGTGGAATACCGCGTCCTCGGCCAGCATGTCCGCCAGCACGGCAGGATCGCTCCCGCCGTCCATATAGGCGTGCCAGCGGGCGAGATTGTCTGCCGCGCTCATGCGAGGTGCTCCGCCAGGAAAGCTTCAGTGCGGCTGTCAGCGAGCTGTGCCCCGGCCTCGTCGCGGCGGTTGCCCATCTCCGCCGCAAATCCATGGTCGAGCCCCTGATAGTCGTGCAGCGTAACCTTGGGGTGATCGTCCAGCCCGGCATGGATTGCAGCTTGCGCCTCGGGGCCGACGAAGTGGTCGGCAGTCGGGATGTGCAGCATCAGCGGATGGGCGATGCCGTGCTTCTCGCCCAGCATCTGGTCGATCATCACCCCGTAATAGCCGACCGAGGCGTCGATATCGGTCCGTGCGGCAGCCATGTAGGCGAGCCTGCCGCCGAGGCAGTAACCGACGCAGCCGACTTTCGCGACCCCGGCTTCACGCCGGATCCAGTGGATCGTCGCCTCGATGTCCTTGACCCCGTCATCCGGGTTGTACTGCCCGAACAGGCCCAGTGCCTTGTTGAATTCATCTTCGACATCGGCGTCGAGTTCGAGGCCCGGTTCGAGCATCCAGAACAAGTCCGGGGCCACCGCGAGGTAACCGAGACTGGCCCAGTGGTCGCACTTGCGGCGAATGCCTTCGTTGACCCCGAAGATCTCCTGGATCACGATCACCGCAGCCTTGGGCGTGCCGGCGGGCCGTGCGACATAGGCGGCAAAGCTGTTCGCTTCGTCGAGTGTTTTGATGGTGACGGTCTCGCTCATGCTCGTATATCCTTGTCAGCTCGGGGGCATGAGGTCAGTCTAGCCCTTGCACGCCGCCTTTGCCAAACCCAGTTAAGGGCCGGCAAGTGCGAGTTTTGGGAGAATAGAGCCATGAAGGTCCAGATCGAGATCGATTGCACCCCGGAAGAGGCGCGTACCTTCATGGGCCTGCCCGATGTCGGCAAGGCCAACGATGTCTATGTCGACGCGTTGACCAAGGCGATGAAGGGGGTCAGCAACCCTGACCAGCTGCAGCAATATGCCAAGCAGCTCGCCCCGATGGGCCAGTTGGGGCTGAAGATGTTCCAGAGCTTCGTGGAGGGCGCGACCACTGCTGCCACCGGCAAGAGCGGCAAGTCCGACTGATTCCTTCTACCTGACCCGATGGACACGATCTTCGCCTTGTCGAGCGGCGCACCGCCCGCAGGGATCGCGGTCGTGCGGGTTAGCGGGCCAGAGGCGGGCGCGGCGCTGATGGCTCTGGCTGGCGCTTTGCCGGCGCCACGCCGGGCGGTGTCGCGGACCTTGCGCGACAGTGCCGGTGAACCGCTCGACCGCGCGCTTGTGCTGTGGTTGCCGGGACCGGGCACCGCGACTGGCGAGGATGTAGCGGAGTTTCACCTGCACGGGGGCCGCGCGGTGGTGCGTGCGGTCGAGGAGGCGCTCTCTGCCCTGCCCGGTCTGCGACCGGCGGAACCGGGCGAATTCACCCGGCGCGCCTTCGCCAATGGCCGGATCGACCTGTCCGAAGCCGAGGGACTGGCCGACCTGCTTTCCGCCGAGACCGAGCTGCAGCGCCGCGCCGCAATGGCGAGCGCTGGCGGCGCCTTGTCGCGCATGGTGGAGGGTTGGCGTGACCGGGTGCTGGTCCTGTCGGCGCAGGTTGAGGCCGTGCTCGATTTCGGCGATGAAGACGATGTTGGCGGGCTTGATCAGGGGTTCGGGTCCGGCCTCGCTGCACTTTCGCGCGAATTGGCGGAATGGCTTGCGCGCCCCCGTGCCGAATTGCTGCGCGAGGGCTACCGGGTCGTGCTCGCAGGGCCGCCCAATGCCGGTAAATCCAGTCTTTTCAATGCTCTGACAGAGAGCGAGGCGGCGATCACCGCACCGAGCGAAGGCACGACCCGCGATGTGCTGGAGCGCGGCGTATCGCTTGCCGGCGTTCCGTTCACTTTTGTCGATACCGCCGGTCTGCGGGAAGAAACACCCGATGCGATCGAGGCGATCGGGATCGCCCGGGCTGAGGCGGAGCTTGCCCGTGCGGATCTGGTGCTCTGGCTTGGGCCCGAAGGGGAGGGGCCTGGCGGTGCGTGGGAGATCGCGAGCAAAGCCGATCTCGCTGACCGTTCCAAGGCAGCGCCCGATCACCGGGTGTCGGCCGAGACAGGTGAGGGTATCGATGCCCTGCGCCGGGCGCTGCTCGAGCATGCCCGTGGAGCCATGCCCAAGCCCGGCGAAGTTGCGCTCAACGCTCGCCAGCATGGGCTGGTCGCCGAAGCAAGCGAAGCGCTCGGCGCGATCCGCCAGGGCGAGGACTTGTTGCTCACCGCGGAAAAACTCCGGCTCGCCCGCCTCGCGTTCGACCGCCTGATCGGCCGCGCTTCGACCGAGGACATGCTCAATGCGCTGTTTGGCCGGTTCTGCATCGGGAAGTGAATGTTCCACGTGAAACACAGGCTCGCTGTCGCGCTGGATAAGGTGGCAGCACTGCGCTAGGGCGCGGCTCATGCACAGGTTCGATATCGTGGTGGTCGGCGGCGGGCACGCCGGGGTCGAGGCGGCGTGTGTCGCCGCGCGCATGGGTGCGCGCACCGCGCTGGTCTCGTTCGATCTCGATGCCGTCGGGGCGATGAGCTGCAACCCGGCCATCGGTGGCCTCGGCAAAGGGCATCTGGTGCGCGAGGTCGATGCCTTCGACGGGGTGATCGCCAGCGCGGCGGATGCGGGGGCGATCCATTACCGGATGCTCAACCTCTCAAAAGGCAGTGCGGTCTGGGGGCCGCGCGTGCAGGCCGACCGCAAGCGGTTCAAGGCGGCGGTGCAGGCCACTGTCCGCGCTGAGCCTAACCTCACACTGGTTCAGGGTGAAGCAGCAGCGCTCACGATCAAGAGCGGGTGCGTCACAGGACTGGAGCTCGCTGACGGCACCTTGATGGAAGCACCCGCCGTGGTGCTGTGCACGGGCACATTCCTTGGCGGGGTGCTGTTCCGGGGCGAGGAACGGTTCGAAGGGGGCCGGATCGGCGAGAACGCCGCGACCCGGCTCGCAGCGCAATTGCGTGAGGATGCTGCCTTGCCGATGGCGCGGCTCAAGACCGGGACACCGCCCCGGCTTGACGGGCGCACGATTGACTGGGCCCGGCTGGAGGAGCAGCCATCGGACAGCGAGCGCTGGACGATGTCGCCGATGAGCGTGGGCCGGACCAACCCCCAGGTGTTCTGCGCGATTACCCGCACCAACGCCCGCAGCCACGAGGTGATTCGCGCCAACCTCCACCGTTCGCCGCTGTTCTCCGGTGCGATCGGGGCGGCGGGGCCGCGCTATTGCCCGTCGATCGAGGACAAGATCCACCGCTTCGGCGACCGCGACGGGCACCAGGTCTTCCTCGAGCCGGAGGGGCTCGACACCCATCTGGTCTATCCCAACGGGATCAGCACGTCGCTTCCCGCCGACGTCCAGCTCGCCATGTTGCGGACCATGGCGGGGCTGGAAGCGGTCGAGATGGCGGTGCCCGGGTACGCGGTGGAATATGACCATATCGACCCGCGCGCGCTTGATAGTGGGTTGCAGGTCCGTGCGATCCCCGGCCTGTGGTGTGCCGGGCAGATCAACGGCACCACCGGTTACGAGGAGGCTGCGGCGCAAGGTCTGGTTGCCGGGATGCATGCCGCCGCGAAGGTTCTCCGGCGCGATCCGGCGCCGCTCGACCGGGCCAATTCCTATCTCGCGGTCATGGTCGACGACCTGACCCTGCACGGGGTGACCGAGCCTTACCGCATGCTCACGGCACGGGCCGAGTACCGCCTGCGGCTGCGCGCCAACAACGCCGCGACCCGGCTTACCCCTCTGGCGATTGCTGCCGGTTGTGTGGGGGCGGAGCGCCAGCGCTGGTTCGAAGCACGTGAAGAGCGCCGTGGTGCGTGGCAGGATGCCTTGGCTGCTCCGGTGACCTCGAAGGAACTCCACGATGCCGGCCTGCCGGTGAAGCGCGATGCGGGGCGGCGCACCATCGGGGAATGGCTGGCCCAGGGCGATATCGACCGCGTCTCGCTGGCGCCCTGGCTCCCGCAAGGGGATGAGGGGTTCGACGATGTCTCCGGCGAAGCCATCGAGGACGCCGCCTATGCGCCATACCTAGCGCGTCAGGAGGCGGAACTGCGTGACTTGCGGGCGAGCGAGACACTCTTGCTCTCGCCGGACTTCCCTTACGGCGAGGTTCCCGGCCTCTCGAACGAGATGGTCGAGCGGTTGAGCAGTACCATGCCCGCGACGCTTGCCGCCGCAGGGCGTGTGCGGGGGATTACCCCCGCGGCACTCTCTGCCGTGCTGGTCCACGCCCGCAAGCGCGACCGCGGAGTGGCGGCATGATCGGGGATGAGGCCGCCGCGCGGGCCTATGTGGCGCAATGGGCCGATTCGCTCGCGCTAGAACGCCTGGAGACCCTGCTGGCCCGCCTGACCGAGGAAAACTCCCGCCAGAACCTCTTGGCCGCCGCGACCTTGCCGCATGCCTGGCAGCGCCACATTGCGGACAGCGCACAACTGCTCGCCCATGTTCCACGTGAAACATTGGCGGGAGGGCCCGGACCCTGGCTCGACCTGGGGAGCGGTGCAGGCTTTCCCGGTCTCGTGCTCGCGGTCCTGCGTCCGGAAGATCCCGTGATTCTGGTCGAATCGCGCCGCAAGCGGATCGAGTGGCTGGAGCGGATGGCTGGCGAGCTCGGGCTTGACCGATGCCGTGTCGAAGGACGGCGGCTGGAGCTGGTGGAAACCGTCCCGGCAGGGGTCATCACCGCGCGCGCCTTCGCGCCGCTGCGCACCTTGCTGGAGTTGTCCGCGCGCTTTTCCACAGAGCGGACCCTCTATCTGTTGCCCAAGGGGCGGTCGGCGGCGCAGGAACTGCATGACATGCCGAAGCGGATTCGTCAGACGTTTCACGTGGAACAGTCGCAGACGGATCCTGATGCCGGAATTCTGGTTGGCCGGTTGAGCAAGGAAGCAAGAGGGCGCACATGATCATCATCGCGATTGCCAACCAGAAGGGCGGGGTGGGAAAGACCACCACCGCGATCAACATCGCCACCGCAATGGCTGCAACCGGCTGGCGCACCCTGCTGATTGACCTCGACCCGCAGGGCAACGCCTCGACCGGGATGGGGGTAGGCAGCGATCAGCGCGAGTCGTCGAGCTATGATCTGCTGGTTGAGCAATCCCCGCTCGCCGAATGCATTGTGCCGACGACAATCCCCGGGCTCGATCTGGTGCCGGCGACGGTCGACCTCTCGGGTGCCGAAGTCGAACTGGTCGCGGTTGACGACCGGACCGAGCGCCTGCGCAGTGCGCTGGCGGGGCACACCGGGCACGACATCTGCTTTATCGACTGCCCGCCCTCGCTCGGGCTGCTCACGCTGAATGCGCTTAACGCTGCCAGCACCTTGCTGGTGCCGCTTCAGTGCGAGTTCTTCGCGCTCGAAGGGCTCAGCCAGTTGTTGCAGACGGTCGAGCGGGTGCAGCAGCGCTTCAACCCGCAACTCGGCATTATCGGGGTGGCGCTGACAATGTTCGACCGGCGCAACCGCCTGACCGACCAGGTGGCGGACGATGTGCGCGATTGCCTTGGCAATCTGGTGTTCGAATCGGTGATTCCGCGCAACGTGCGCCTGTCCGAGGCCCCGAGCCATGGCCTTCCTGCGCTGGTCTATGACCATTCGTGCCCCGGCAGCCGGGCCTACATCGCCCTGGCGCGCGAGCTGATTGGCCGCCTGCCTGAACAGAGGAAAGCCGCATGAGCAATCCCACCGATCCGATCCGGTTCTCGGTTCCACTGCGTCCTGCCGGTGGCAGCGCCAAGCGGCTTGGCAAAGGGCTGGGGGCCTTGCTTGGCGAAACGCGTCGTGAGGAACCGCTGATCTCGGCTGGTACCGCGTCACCTGATGAAACCTCCATAATTTCAGGTGGTTCGACTGCGCCGGGCGTGGCGAGCCTGGCGGTTTCTGCCATCGAGCCGCTGCCCGGCCAGCCGCGTCGCCATTTTGACGAGGCTGCTCTGGACGAACTGGCTGCCTCGATCGCAGCCCGCGGCGTGATCCAGCCGGTGATCGTGCGCCCGCTGGGTGGCGGACGTTACCAGCTGGTGGCCGGCGAGCGGCGCTGGCGGGCGGCCCAGCGCGCGCGTCTGCATGAAATTCCGGCACTGGTGCGTGAACTGGACGACCGCGACGCGATGGCGCTGGCGCTGATCGAGAATATCCAGCGCGAGGACCTCAACCCGGTCGAGGAAGCGCGCGCCTATCACCGGCTGTCGCAGGACGAATCGCTGACCCAGGCCGAAATTGCCCGGCTGGTCGACAAGTCGCGCAGTCATGTCGCCAATCTCCAGCGGCTGCTTGCCTTGCCCGAGCCGGTGCTCGACCTGGTCGAGCAGGGCCAGCTCTCGATGGGGCATGCCCGGGCCCTGATCGGTCATGAACGGGCGATCGATCTTGCGCGCGATGCCGTGGCCCGCAAGCTGTCGGTGCGCGATGTCGAGGCATTGGCCAAAGTCGGGGAAGGCGTGTCGAAAGGCGCGCGCCGCGCGCGGGCCTCGCGCGATCCGGCAAAGGATGCCGATATTGCGGCGGTCCAGGGTCATCTGGAGGAATTCCTCGGCCTGCCGGTGCGGATCAAGACCGACGCCGATCCACGCTCGGGCGCGGTAACAATTCGCTACCGCTCGCTCGACCAGCTCGACCTGATCTGCCAGCGCCTGACCGGCGGCGACATCTAACTGATTGAATTATAATCCGGCAGTCGGGATTCCTGCGGAGCGGGCCGTTAACTTTCGGCCCGCATCCGTTAACCATACCCGACAGTAAAGGCTGAACCTGGGGTTTCTACAAGCACACATCGAACGGGCCGCAAACCTGTTCTTTCGGGGCAGCCGATTCGGTCCGTCCCGTTCGGGACAAGACCATGCTTGCAAAGGGACCAGGTACAATGATCAACAAGCTTCGTATGGGCGCCGCCGGCGCCGCTCTCGCCGCGATGGCTCTGGCTTCGGCCGCCAACGCCGCTGAAACTGCCACCGCGACTGCCCAGGCCGACGTGGTGCAGGCCTTCACCGTGACCAAGGATGCCGACCTCGACTTCGGCGCAATCGTGGTCGATCCGGCTGGTGGCGACGTGACTGTCTCGGCCGCTGGCGTGCTGACCTGCGGTGGCGGCGCCTTCGTCTGCCACGGCACCAGCTCGGCTGCTGCTTTCTCGGTTGACGGTGGCACCATCGGCAAGCGTCTCTACATCGACCTGCCCGACACCACCGGCGGTGCGCTGGTCATGCAGCACGCTGACCACGCCGCCCTGCTCGGTGGCGGTGCGGTTGCCGCGACCATCGAAATCGAACTCGACACCTTCACCACCGACGCTGCGTTCGATGCCCTGAGCGGCAAGCACTACGTCGATATCGCCGATGCCGGCGTGCTCGGCGGCGGCGCAGCCACCGGCGTTGGCGCTGCCTCGTTCGGTGTCGGCGGGACCGTCACGTTCGACGGTTCGGAAGTCGAAGGCACCTACGAAGTGAACTTCGACGTCACCGTCGACTACGAATAAGTCTCGCTGGTCCGGCCAGGAGCCGGATAGCCCAGACCAAGCAGGGGGTGTGTCCGCAAGGGCGCACCCCTTTGCGCGTTGTTCTCCTGACCGAACCGGCGGCATGGTTAGGGGCATCTTAACCATGCTGTCCTAGCAGTTTGCCGGACCATCCGGGTTCTCCCGGAGATAATAGCAAAGGGACGTGCAAGGAATGATCGACCGTCTGCCAGGCGCACTGCGCCGCGCGCTCGCTGTTTTCGCTTGTGGGGTCGGCCTGGCCCTGCTTCCCGCACCCGCCGCCCAGGCGCAAGGCGACCTGCTGGTGGCACCCACCCGCGTGATTCTTGACGGGCGTCGCGGGACCGAAGTCATTCTCAGCAATATCGGCAGTGAAGAGGCAACCTATCGGGTCGAACTCGAACTGCGGCGGATGACGCCGGAAGGCGGGCTGATCGATGTCGAGCCGGACCAGGCCAACGCGGCCGAGCAGGCTGCGCTGGAAATGATTCGCTATGCCCCGCGCCGAATCACCCTGCCCCCGGGCCAGCCCCAGGCCGTGCGCCTGTCGGCCCGCCCCGGAGCGGAACTGCCTGATGGCGAATATCGTGTCCACATGGCGTTCCGTGCCATTCCCCGCCCGGTTCGGCTGACTGAAGAGGAAGAACAGGAACGCGGGGTCAAGCTCAAGCTCGTGCCGGTCTATGGCGTGACCATTCCGGTCATTGTCCGCCACGGACGGCTCGAAGTCTCTGCCGCGCTCGAACAGCCGCGGATCGCCCGCGATGGCGACCACAGCGAATTGCGCCTGACTGTCAATCGCCAGGGCCAGGCTTCGACTTATGGCGATCTGCAGATCCTGCGCCAGGGCACTGGCGAAGTGCTCTATGTTGCACGCGGGCTGGCAGTCTACGCCGAGGTGCCCTCGCGCGAATTCAGCTTGCCGGTCGGAACTGACGAGCTCGCTAGGCTGAACGGACCGGTCCGGGTCGAGTACCGCGAAGCCGCCGCTGCCGGTGGCGGGCTGATCGCCGCGATCGACACGGTTCTGCGTTAGAGGCCGGAACGCCCCGCGGCGGATATCCCAGCCATGCCACGGCTTTCCTCCAGACTTCCAGGCGCCATCGCACTCGCTGCGGTGGCGCTTGGCGCGTCTGCGCCGGCCGTGGCCCAGTCTGGCTGGAAAGCGAGCGACGATGATGCGCTGCTAATGAAGTTCACCGTCGGCAAGCACGAACTCGTCAACGAAGTGCGCGGTTACCAGACGGACCGCGGTGTCTGCCTCGATCTGGGCGACGTCATTCAGTCATTCGACCTGCCCGTCCGGCTCGACAAGAAGTCGCGCCGCGCAACCGGCTGGTTGTTCGCGGAAGACCAGACTTTCACCATCGACCGTGATTCAAACACGGTACAAAACATGAACATTGGCACGGCGCCGGTTCAGGGTGATATCTACGATACCCCCGAAGGCTGGTGCGTGCGGCTGGAGGCCCTGTCGCGCTGGTTCGGGGTCGGCATGACCGCTGACCTCTACAACTCCGTGATCCGGCTCGACAATGATGCGAAACTGCCGTTTCTCGAGGCGATCGAGCGCAGAAGTCGCGCCGCGCGACTTCGCAAGCCGGCCGCTACCTTCGATCTTGCCGCATTCCCCCGGGCTGATGCCGAATACCGCCTGTGGCGGCCGCCCTCGGTCGACGTGAACCTTCACGCCCGGACCAGCCAGGGTGGCCCTGCTGCCTCCCGCCAGATTGTCCGCTACGAGATGACCGCCGCCGGGGAGCTGGGCAAGGCCAGCTACACCGCACGGCTCGCGTCGGACGACATGTTCCGCCCGCAGTCGCTCCGCGTCACGGCCTATCGCAACCAGCTCGAAGGGGGCCTGCTCGGGCCGCTCGATGCGACCCAGGCCGCCGCCGGCGACGTGGAACTCCCGCAGGGGCAGCTTACGGGCCGGAGCACGGTCGGCCGGGGTGCGTTTGTCAGCAACCGCCCGCTTGGCGCTTCGAACCGGTTTGCCGCGACTGCCCTGCGCGGACCGTTGCCGGCGGGCTGGGATGCGGAACTCTATCGCAATGGCCAGCTGATCGCCTTCCAGCAGGAAGACGGCAGCGGGCGCTACCTGTTCGACGATATCGACCTGCAGTTCGGGCGGAACGACTTCGAAGTCGTGCTCTACGGGCCGCAGGGCCAGGTCCGCCGGATCCGCGAGGATGTGCCGGTCGGGCGGCAGATGACCGAACCGGGCAAGACCTATTACTGGGCCGGGATCCTGCAACAGGATCGCGACCTGCTCGAACTGCGCGACAGGACATTGCCGCCCGATTCGGGTCGCTGGCGCTGGGGGGTGGGCGTCGAACGCGGCCTTGACGAGCGAACCAGCCTCGGCCTCGGCTACCAGAGTTTCTATCTGGGAGGCCGACGTCGGCACTATCTCGAAAGCAACCTCCAGCGCACCTTCGGGGCGATGCAGTTGCAGCTGGCCGGTGCGCACGAATTTGGCGAGGGGTTCCTCGCCGAAGCGACTGCGCTGGGCAAGCTGGGGCCAGTCAACCTTGCCGCCAACCTCGCGTGGGTTTCGGGCAGGTTCAAGAGCGACTTCGGCGATGACAGTGTCCGCTACCGTGGTGGTCTGAGGGCTGATACCTCGTTGAAACTCGGCAAGTTTATCCTGCCGGTCCAGGCGGGTGTCAGCCGGATCGAGCGGCGCGACAGGACAAAGGTTAACGAATGGTTGATCGGAACCAGCGCACAGGTGCTCGGCACCAGCCTGCGGGCGGAGCTGCGCGGCGAAGGCGGCGAAGGCGTGCGCGATCCGCGCACCCGCCTGCGTGTGCTCGCCAACCGGCGCCTGTTCGGACTGCCGTTGCGCGCCGGGGCGGACTTCATCCTCTCCGGCCCCGACCAGGGCCTGGAAAGCGCCCGCATTGCCACCGGCAAGCGGCTCGACGACAAGTCCGACATCAATTTCGAGGCGGAATATGAGAAAGCCACCGACACGACTGACTTCACGCTCGGTTACACCCGCGATTTCAAGCGCTTCTCGCTGCGCGCCGATGCCAGCTACCGCACCGACGGGACGATCGGAGCCAATCTGTCGCTTGCCTTCAGCCTCGGTCCGGACCCGGTAAAGGGTGGCGTGCGGATGACCAGCCAGCGTCTGGCGCGGTCAGGCCAGGCCTCGGTGACTGTGTTCCGCGACGATGATGGCGACGGCCTGCTCTCGCCCGGCGAGGAGCCGCTTGAGGATGTCATGGTCGAAGCCGGCCTGCGCTTCCGCGATGCGGTCACGGCCGAGAACGGCCGGACGATTGTCGACGGGCTGGCCCCGTTCCAGCCGGTTCTCGTCGGGGTCGACCTTGCCTCGCTCGACGATCCTTTCCTGGTGCCTGCGAACAAGGGTGTCGTGGTCGTGCCGCGACCGGGGGTCGTTACCGAAGTGCTGCTGCCGATTTCACCGTCGGGCGAGGTCGAGGGCACTCTGCTTACCCCCGGCGGCACGCCGCAGGCGGGCGCCGAGCTCGAACTGGTCGATGGCAAGGGCGCCGTGGTGGCAACCACGGTCAGCGAGTATGACGGGTTCTTCCTGTTCGACCGGGTGCCCTACGGCAAATATCGCCTGCGCTTGACTGCCCCGGTCGCGCGCAAGCTGCAGGTGCGCGAAGCACTCGCGCCGTCGGTCGCGGTCAATCGCACGAGCGAGATCGCCCGCCTGGGAGTCATCCGGCTGGAACCGGGAGCACTGACCATTGCCCGGGCTGACCGCGAGGGCTCGATCGAACCCTAACGGTCATGCGCCCGTGCTACTTGGCGTAGCGCGTCTTGCCCTTGGCCGGCCGTGGAGCGGTCGCGGGCGCAGGCTGGTAATGGACCTTCTTTGCGGGCCGGACATAGGTCGACTTCTGCGTTTCGACCCATTCCTCGGTCACCGTCTCGCGCACCACGGCGCGCTGGGGAATCGCGACCAATACGGGCACGTAGGTCATGTGCATGGCATAGCCGTACCCGTACCCGGGGTAGCCGTAATGGCCCTGCTGGCCGTAGCCGCCTGCCATGTAGCGATCGAGCCAGGCCTCGCATTCGTCCGCTGCGCGGGCCTCGCGGCGTCGGTCACCCGAACCTCCGATGACCGAACCGAGCACCGCTCCGGCAATCCCGCCGACTCCGGCGCCGATCAGCGTACCCGCCAGCCGGTCGCCGTCAGCCACGCGGTTGCCGATCACCCCGCCGACCGCTGCACCGAGGATCCCGCCCCCGATCCCGCCATCGCGGCGGCCCCGGTTGTCGCGATAATCGCGGTACTGCGCCCGGCACTGGTCAAGCCAGGCCTCCCGGTCGAACGCGGGCTGCGGCGGCATGGCAGGCCCGGCATGGTGCGCCGGATAGGGCTGCGGATAGGGCTGTGCGTGGTGCGGATAGGCATGGTGGGGTGCCTGGGTGTAGACTTCCTCGACCTCGTATTCCGCTTCCTCGACATATCCTTGCGGGATCGGCTGCACCACCGGCTGCGAGACGTGCGGCACCGGAACCTGCTGCACCACGGGTTGCTGCTGGTAGATCACCGGCGCCTGCGGCGGGGCCGGGCGGGCATAGTCGTACTGACCGGGTTCGTAGGTCATTTCCGGCTGCGCCAGTGCCGAAGTTGCAGCGAAGGCGGTGCAGCTGGCAATGCTAAGCGACAAAAGACGGCGTGCGGTCATGCGAAATCCCCAAGGCGACAAGGCGACCGGAACCGATTCCCGGCGCGTTAAGGGAAAATCTACCATCGTGTGGCGCACAAACACACGCTTTCGCAATGACCTGTCCCGTTTCGGGGCGGTCCCGCTAGTGCTGGTCAGATGCGGTGGGCCAGCATGGCGGCAAGCGCTTCGATCCCTTGCGCGTCATCGCTGGCAAAGCGCGCTGCCAGGGGGCTGTCGAGGTCGATCACCGCAATCACCGTTCCTTCCCGCAGCACGGGAGCGACCAGTTCCGACCGGCTCGCCGCGTCACAGGCGATATGGCCGGGAAAGGCATGCACATCCTCCACCAGCTGGGTCTGTGCGGTTGCAGCCGCCGTGCCGCAGACGCCCTTGCCCAGTGCGATCCGGATGCAGGCCGGGCGGCCGACGAACGGGCCGAGCACCAGCTCGCCTGCGATCATGCGGTAGAATCCGGCCCAGTTGAGATCCGGCAGGAATTCCCACAGCAGGGCAGCGACATTGGCCATGTTGGCGACGCCATCGGGTTCACCTGCCGTCAGTGCCTCGGCGGCGTCGAGCAGCTGGCGGTATTGTTCGGCCTTCGGCAAGGAGCGGTCGGGGGCAAAGTCGTACATGGCCGCTTCTCCTAGTCACTTGCAGCATTGCCGCAAGCCTGCCTGCGGCTTATGCCTGCACGCATGACCATCCTGCGCAAACTTCTCGTCGCCCTTGCCGTCTTCCTTGTCCTCGTCGGCGGTTTCGCCTTCTGGGTCTATCGCGGCACCAGTGCCGAACTTGCCGTCGAGGACGTGACGGGCACCGATCCGACGCTGAGCGAAGCGAAGGCGGAGATGTTCCCCACAGTGCGGATCGCAAAGCCGGTCGGCTGGAAGGACGGCGAACTGCCCGATGCCGCCGACGGGCTCGCGGTCATGCGCTTTGCAGAAGGGCTGGAGCATCCCCGGGTGATCCACACCCTGCCCAATGGCGATGTGCTGGTCACTCTGACCCGCGCTCCGAAAAGTGGCGACGGTGGCGGGATTACCGGGTGGATTGCCGACAAGCTGATGACCCGCGCCGGTGCCAAGGGCGATTCGCCCAACCAGCTGGTGCTGCTGCGCGACGATGATGGCGACGGGGCGGCAGAAGTGCGCCGGGTGCTGACCGATGCACTCGACTCGCCTTCGGGCATC
>JAHDXX010000264.1 GCA_023384025.1 Sphingomonadaceae bacterium | reverse complement strand
TCACGGTCGATGTCGGCGGCACCTCGACCGACGTCGCCCTGATCGAGAACCTCGAGCCGCGACGGGTGCGCACCACCGAAGTCGGGCACCTCTCGGTGCGCGCGAGCTCGCTTGACGTGAAGACTGTCGGCGCCGGTGGCGGCTCGATCGCCTATGTTCCGGAACTGACCGGTGCACTGCGGGTCGGCCCGCAGTCGGCCGGTGCGGTGCCCGGTCCGGTCGCCTATGCCAAGGGCGGTGAATTGCCAACTGTAACCGATGCCAACGTGGTTCTCGGCTACCTGCCGGAAGACCTGCTCGGCGGCTCGTTCAAGCTCGACCGCGAAGGCGCGAAGAAGGCAGTGCAGACCATCGCTGACGCGCTCGGCATCCCGCTGATGGACGCCGCGCGCGGGATCATCGATATCGTCAACGAGAACATGTTCGGCGCGCTGCGGATGATCTCGGTGCAGCAGGGCTACGACCCGCGGCACTTCGCGCTGATGGGCTTTGGCGGGGCAGGGCCGCTCCACGTCAACGCGGTGGCGCGGCTGATGGGAAGCTGGCCCGCCGTATCGCCGGTCTCCCCCGGCGTGCTCTGCGCGCTGGGCGATGCCACCACACGGATGCGAACGGAGACCGCGCGCAGCTTCAGCCGCCTCGCCACCGAAACCAATGTCGAGGAACTGGTCACAATCCTCGACGAAATGGCCCGCCAGACCCGTGCCGAACTGACCAGCGACGGTATTCCGGAAGGCCAGATCACCAGCGAGTTCGAAGTCGACGTGCGCTATGCAGGCCAGGCGTTCGAAGTCCCGCTGACTATCGACCAGGCGACCCTGCGCGACAAGGGCATCGCCGGGATTCTCGAACGGTTCGACGACGAGCATCGCCGCCTGTTCACCTTCAACATGGATACCCCCCACGAGATTGTGAACCTTCGCGCCGTGGCGCTGGGCGAAGCGCCGCAACTGCCCGCCGCCGAGCTGGAGAAAGGCAACGGTAACCCGTCCGCTGCCAAGATCCGTGACCACACCCTGTGGATGGACGGGCGCGAACAGGCAGCGGTGATCTATGATCGGTCCCGCCTCAGGCAGGGCGATGTCATCCCCGGTCCGGCCATCGTTACTGAAATGGACTCGACCACGCTGATCGAAAGCGGCTGCGTCGCCACGGTTGATGCGGTCGGCAACATCCTCATCGAGCCGGTGGCCGCATGATCGCTACTACACACATTCATCGTCGCCCCTGCGCAGGCAGGGGCCCAGCTGATATCGGAAGTTTTCTGGACCCCTGCCTGCGCAGGGGTGACGAATCTGAAACGCGAGGAACAGACTGATGCCCGCTACCATCATCGAAGCCAACACCACCCCGTTCGGCAAGATCGCGATCGATCCGGTCACGCTCGACATCATCGAGAACGCCCTGCGTAACGCGCGGATCGAAATGGACGCGACGCTGGTCCGCACCGCTATGTCGCCCGGCATCCGCGAGCAGGGCGATGCCTTCCCCCTGATCGCCGACCCGGCGGGCAAGATGATCGTCGGCCAGTTCGGCAGCTTCATCGACGGCTTCCTCAAAGGCTACGACGGCACCATCGAGGACGGGGACATGATCTTCCTGTCCGACCCCTATTCCTGCGAAGGCGCGATCAGCCACTCCAACGACTGGCTGGTGCTGCTGCCGGTCTACAAGGAAGGTCGCCTGCTCGCCTGGACTGCGATGTTCGGCCACCAGAGCGACATTGGCGGCAAGGTCGTCGGCTCGATGCCGATCGACGCCAAGTCGATCTTCGAGGAAGGGGTGCGCATCCCCCCGGTGAAGATCTGGAAAAGAGGCGAATACAACGAAGACCTGATGAAGCTGGTCATGCACCAGACCCGCAAGCCCGACTGGTGCCAGGCCGACCTCAACGCGCTGATCGCCAGCTGCCGGGTCGCCGCGCGCCGGGTGATCGAGATGGCTGACCGCTTCGGTGAAGATGTCTACGTGTCGGCGACGCAAGAACTGCTCGCCCGCAACCACCGGGCAATGAAGGCGCTGATCGGCATGGCCGTGGCCGAGGAGCCGGTCAGCTTCGAGGACTACATCTGCGATGACGGGCTCGGTTACGGCCCCTACAGGATCAAGTGCACCATGTGGCGCGAGGGCGACAAGGTGGTGCTCGATTTCGAGGGCACCGACCCCCAGAGTGCGGCCTCGATCAATTTCTACCTCAACGAGAATATGTTCAAGATGTTCTTCGGCATCTACATGATCATGGTCTTCGACCCTCAGATCCTGTTCAACGACGGGTTCTATGACCTGATCGAGGTCCGCATTCCCGAAGGCTCCTTGCTCAAACCGAAATTCCCGGCAGCCCTTTCGGGTCGCACCCACGCCCTCGGGCGTATCTTCGACATCCTTGGCGGACTACTGGGGCAGAAGACGCCGGAGTTCCTCAATGCCGCAGGTTTCAGCTCCTCGCCGCACCTGTTCTATTCCGGGTGGGACAACCGTGAAGGCAGGGAAGGGGAGTGGTTCCAGCTGTTCCAGATCGGGTTCGGCGGCATCCCGGGCCGACCACTGGGCGACGGGCCAGACGGGCATTCGCTGTGGCCGGGCTTCACCAATGTTCCCAACGAGTTCCTTGAGCGCTATTTCCCGCTGCGGATCGAGCGCTACGAGACCGAGCCGGACAGCGGCGGGGCGGGGCTCCATCGCGGCGGCAACGGCATCCACATGACCTACCGCTTCCTCGCCGACGGTCAGATCGCCATCCATGATGACCGCTGGTTCGTGCCGCCGTGGGGCGTCAACGGCGGGTTGCCGGGCCAGCGTGCGCGCAAGGTGATCGAGCGGTCCGACGGGACCAGCGAGATCGTCGGCAACAAGGTCGATGATATCGCGGTGAAGGAAGGCGACCAGCTCCATTTCATCACCTGGGGCGGCGGCGGCTGGGGTGACCCGCTTGATCGCGATCCTGTGCTGGTCGGCAAGGAAATCCGGCAGGGTCTGGTCACCGTGGAAGGTGCGCGCGCGTATGGCGTGGTGGCTGATGCTGGCGGGCTGATTGACGAGGCCGCAACCGATACCTTGCGGACAGAGTTGCGCAGCAAGCGGGGCGCAACCAGCCTGTTCGATTACGGTCCGGGGATCGATTCCCTGCGCGCCAATTGCGAAGCGGAAACCGGCCTGCCGGCACCGGTTCAGCCTGTCTGGCGCGGGCGGACTTATGCGGAGGCCGCCGAGTGACGCCCGCCAATCCCAGTGCCCTTGCCGGTCTCCGGGTGGTCGAGCTCGGCCAGCTGCTCGCCGGGCCGTTCTGCGGCCAATTGCTCGGTGACATGGGCGCCGACGTGATCAAGGTCGAGCCGCCGGGCAAGA
>JAHDXX010000263.1 GCA_023384025.1 Sphingomonadaceae bacterium | reverse complement strand
GGTGGTCTGACAGGTAGGCCTTGATCACCGCCTGCCCTTCGCCCACGCGCACGGAAATGGTCGGCATCTTGCCGCTTTCGGAAAACAGGCTGCCCGCGGCGGCGCTGGCGAGCACTTCGGCCCGGTCGCGCGCTTCCTCTTCGATCGTCGCCTGCACTGCACCAAAGGCATTGAAGCTCTGGGGCTGCACCAGCGCGAGGATATGGACCGCGCCGCCGCTCGCCGCTGCACGCCTGCTGGCGAAGTGCAACGCGCGCTGGGCCTCGTCGCTTTCGTCCATGATCACCAGATAGACCCGCATCGGCTTCCCGTTGTTGCCCCGTTCCCCGCCGCGGTATCCGCTGAAATCGTATTCCACGCAAGAACCTTGCCCTCGGGCTGCAAACTGGCCAGAGAATGCCGCTACGGAAACAGAGGGACTCTGCCACCATCATGCCGACACCGATCAAGATGCCCGCCCTTTCGCCGACGATGGAAGAGGGCACTTTGGCCCGCTGGCTCGTGAAGGAAGGCGACACTGTGCGTTCCGGCGATGTCATGGCCGAGATCGAGACCGACAAGGCGACGATGGAGTTCGAAGCGGTCGACGAGGGCGTGATCGTGAAGATCGAGGTTCCGGAAGGGACCGAAGGCGTGAAGGTCGGCACGGTCATCGCCATGCTGGCGGGCGAGGGCGAGGATGCCGGTGAGGCCGCTGCGGCCCCGGCGGCAGCGCCGGCCCCAGCTCCGGCTGCGGCGGAAGGCCCGGCGGCAACCCCCTCCGCGCGCAAGCTGGCGGAGGAAAAGGGCGTCGATCTCGCTTCCGTCACCGGCACCGGCCCGGGTGGCAAGATCACCAAGGAAGACGTCGAGGGTGCGAGCGTCACAAACACCTCCGTTCGGCCTGAGCCTGTCGGAAGCGAAGCTGAACCGCAGGTTCAACGGCCGCCCTCGTCTTCGGAAGTGAAGAGCAGTGCTTCGACACGCTCAGCACGAACGGGCGGTGGCGACAGGATCATCGCCTCCCCGCTGGCCAAGCGGATCGCCGCGCAGGAAGGCATCGACCTGTCCGCGATCAAGGGCAGCGGCCCCAACGGCCGGATCGTCAAGGCGGACCTTGCGGGCGCACCCGCCAAAACCTCCGCTCGTACTGAGCCTGTCGAAGCACAGCCAAAAACAACCCCCGCCGCGCCGCCCAGGCCCGCCACGCTCGGCGGCGATCTCGATGCGCCCTACGAAGCGCAGAAGCTCAACAACGTGCGCAAGGTCATCGCGCGCCGCCTGACCGAGGCGAAGCAGACCATCCCGCACATCTACCTCACTGTGGACGTGCGGCTCGATGCGCTGCTCAAGCTGCGCAGCCAGCTGAACGCCTCGCTCGAGCCCGACGGGGTGAAGCTGTCGGTCAACGACCTGCTGATCAAGGCGCTCGCCCGCGCGCTCCAGCGCGTGCCCAAGTGCAACGTCAGCTTCCAGGGCGACGAGCTGTTCCAGTACAGCCGTTCGGACATCTCGGTCGCGGTCGCCGCGCCCAGCGGCCTGATCACCCCGATCATCCGCGACGCGGGCCGCAAGGGCCTGGCCGAGATCAGCACCGAGATGAAGGCGCTGGCGAACAAGGCCAAGGACGGCAAGCTCCAGCCGCACGAATACCAGGGCGGCACCGCCAGCCTTTCCAACCTCGGCATGTTCGGCACCAAGCAGTTCGACGCGGTGATCAACCCGCCGCAGGCGATGATTCTCGCAGTCGGCGCAGGGGAGCAGCGCCCGTGGGTGATCGACGGCGCCCTCGGCGTCGCCACCGTGATGAGCGCCACCGGTTCGTTTGACCACCGTGCGATTGATGGCGCGGATGGGGCTGCACTGATGCAGGCATTCCAGCAGCTGGTGGAGAACCCGATGGGGCTGGTGGTTTGAATTGGCGGACCACCCTAACAATTCGTTGAGATACTGGCGTCAATCCAAGAAATTGACTCGCAAATCGCTTGCCGAATTGGCCGGAGTTTCAGAGCAACACATTTACTACTTGGAGCGCGGAGAACGAGACCTCACGCACAGTATGATCAAGAAGCTGTCAGTTGCACTTTCGATCGAACCGGCAGATCTAATTTCCGAATACCCCTCCAATACCATGCGCTCCCCCCAAATCCGCGTCACGGCCATGCCGACCGACCTCAACCCCTATGGCGGGGTGTTCGGCGGGTGGCTGATGAGCCAGATGGCGCTCGGCGCAGGCTCGCTCGCCAGCCGGGTCGGGCGGGGCAAGGCGGTGGTGGTCCACGCGAGCGACTTCACCTTTCCCGGCGCGATGCAGGTGGGGGATGAACTGAGCGTCTATTGCGAGGTGGTCGCCACCGGCACGACCTCGCTCACCATCGCGGCCGAAGCCGTCGGCCGCGAACGCAACGGCGAAACCGAAACCACGGTGGCGCAGGGCACGTTCAAGTTCGTCCTGCTCGACGAGAATGACCGGCCGCGTGCTGTCGCGGCAGTTGCACATGGTTGATGGGTGGCAGCCCCCTCTCCCCGGCCCTCTCCCGCAAGGGGAGAGGGAGAAAAGGGATAGCTCCTCTCCCCTTGCGGGAGAGGAAGGGGCCCGCGCGCGCCAGCGCGTGGGAAGGAGAGGGGGCCAGCGCGACCTCCTTCCTCTGGCAAAACGGATGCGGCGCGAACCGACCGAGGCGGAGCGGCGCTTGTGGTCGGTCCTGCGCGGCGGTCGTCTGGCGGGCTGGAAGTTCAAGCGGCAGGAGCAGCTGGGCAACTACGTGGTCGACTACGTGTGCTTCGGCGCGCGGCTGATCGTGGAGGCGGATGGGTCGCAGCATTGCGAGAACGCGGTGGATGCGCGGCGCGATGCCGGGCTGCGGGCGCAAGGCTTTCGCGTGCTGCGGTTCTGGAACAACGATATTCTGGCGAATCCGGAGGGGGTGGCGACCGCAATTCTCGCTGCGCTCGAAATCCCTCGCCCCAACCCCTCTCCCGTAAAGGGAGAGGGGCTAGACTTCTCCTCTCCCCTTGCGGGAGAGGAAGGGGCCCGCCGCGCAGCGGTGGGAAGGAGAGGGGGCGAATGAGCGCTGTCCTACAACGTGCCGGTTGTGCCATGGGGCAGCATGGCCTGCTCGCACACCCGCACCGCGCTCTGCATTTTCGTGCCCCGGCAACCGGGCGATTTTTCAATCCCAGGACTGTGTAACAAGTGGTCCATGTCTGCGACCAAACGAAGGCTGAGTGAGACGAACCATGGCTGACCAATACGACGTCATCGTGCTCGGGAGTGGCCCGGGCGGCTACGTGGCGGCGATCCGCTGCGCGCAGCTCGGGCTGAAGACCGCGATCGTGGAGCGCGAGCTGCTCGGCGGGATCTGCCTCAACTGGGGCT
>JAHDXX010000005.1:12808-31083 GCA_023384025.1 Sphingomonadaceae bacterium | reverse complement strand
CCCGCACTCCGCTAATTTACGCCGCGAGTTGTGCCAAATGTTCTGACGACGGACACGGTGCATCATTTTGCGGCAACTGCGGCTTTTTTGGCGTCGCCCGCACAACAATCTCGTCATTGCTTGTTGCCGCGCCACCCCCGCCACCGCCACCGCCACCGCCACCACCACCGGGTATCGACCTCCCGTTCTCATCGGAACACAATTCCCTATACGTATAGTGACTGCTAATTTGAATCTGACCGCCGATCCATCGGGTAGTGTCCATCAATTGTCGAACTGTAGTGCAATGCGCCTCCAACCCCGTCGGATCCACGAGGTTCACCGGGTCATTCCCGACATAGGCGTACATGTTTATCCCGTCGGCATAGCCGATCGGATCGGTCTGCATGAACCGGCCGATGGTGGGCGAGTACATGCGGGCCTTGTAATAGTAGAGACCCAGCTCTGGCAACCACACTTGGCCCGTGTAGCGGAACCGACCGTTGTTCTGGATGCCGGTCGCGGGGCCGGGCACGCCGAACTCGTCATACCCGTTGATCGCCACCGCCGTGCGATCGCGCCTGTAGCGCGCGATCACCGAGCCGAGCCGGTCGGTGTAGAGATACTCGGCATCGAGGTAGCTCGCATTCGCGCCGGAGAAAGTGACCAGCGGATCATCGCCCGCGCCCAGCCCGTGCAGGTGCCGGGCCAGCATGGTGCCGGTGGGCCCGTATTCGGCCACCAGATCGTCCCCGTCGTGGAGGAACCGTCGCATGTTGCCCTGCGCGTCAGTTATCTCGTGCAGCCGCCCGAACGGATCGTAACGCAACGACGCGGTGTTCTGACCGCTGGCACTGACCAGCCGGTTCTCGACATCGTAGACATAGCTGGTCAGGCTGTCGGAGGTGAGATTGCCGTTGGCATCATAGCTGTAGGTGTTGGCATTCGCCTGCGTGATCCGGTTCAGGCCGTCCGCGCTGTAGGTGACCTGACTGACCCCGGCCGGATGCCCGGTCCACGGATAGAGCGCGTTGTCGAGCGACTCGGTCACCGCCTGGTTCGCCGGATTGAACGTCCACTGCCGGTTGACGTCGTAGCTGTTGGTCGTAAATTCCGGTAAATTCCGGTAAATTCCGGGGACACTATACTAAACTCCGCTTCGGCTTGGGGCCGCGCTTGGCGGGGGCGAGGGGGCGCTGGATACGCTCTTCCATGGCGCTGATCCAGTCCGGGCTCGCCAGCGGCCGACCGGTGCGCAGGCGTGCTTCGATCGCCTCGAGGCTTTCGGCGGTGTCCATCGCTTCCAGCCCGACACGCAGCATCGCCCGCCAGTTGCGGACATGGCGGCTCAGCGCGGCGACATCGGTCAGGGGGTCGCCCGCGACGCGCTTGCCCGCCAGATGCGACCGCGCGCTTGACCAGCGCCAGTCACCGGCCTCCTTCACCATGCCGGCTGCGACAGGATTGTTTTCGACATAGCGCACCGCCACCATCAGGTGCGCCTCGTCCATCGGGTAGCTGGCAAAGCGCCCCTGAAACAGGTAGCCGCGCCATCCTTCGCGAAAGTTGACCATGCGGCTGTAGCGGCGGTGCGCCTCTGCCAGAGCGCCGCGCAAGCCGTCCTCGCTGGCGGGCACCAGGATCAGGTGGACGTGGTTGTCCATCAGGCACCACGCGAGGCAGGTCACGCCGTGGCGCTCGCACCCCTCGCGGATCAGTGCGAGATAGGCTGCACGGTCCTCGTCACTGAAGAACACCGGCAGCCGCCGGTTGCCGCGCTGGGTGACATGATGCGGAACACCGGGAATGACGATGCGCGAAAGGCGGGCCATGGGTGAGCGATGGCACGGGTCGGCGCCGCGGTCAATTAAGTATAGTGTCCCCGGAATTCGTGTAGTGTCCCCGGAATTCGTGTCCCCGGAATTCGTAGTGTCCCCGGAATTCGTGCCGGAATTCCGGGCGTGTAGGAAAATGGAATTGCGGATGGCGCCATTCCTCCCCCTCAGGGGGAGGGGGACCACGAAGTGGTGGAGGGGCACCCTGACCCTACGCATTGCGCAGATTGGTTCACGCAGAGGCCGCAGAGGAAAGGAGAGACGCAGAGGGAAGGAGAGACGCAGAGGGAATTGGGATGCTGCCCCATGGAACTGCGCATCGAAACGGCGATAAATTAAGTATAGTGTCCCCAGAATTTAAGATAACTTCCTTAGCATGTAAGTTAAATAAATAGCTCCAGCTACGACAAAAAATATCTGTAATTCACTCAGCCATGATACATTATGTGAGTCCTTAAATATCTCAATTATATAAATAATAACTAATAATGGAGATGACACTATAAAAAAACATCCAACACCTCTCATGTCCCTTGGTAAAAGAGTGCCGGTTGGGGATTTTTCAAAAAAATCATTATTTTTCCGATTATTACCATTCATTATAAAAGCAACCTAATTCCGGGGACACTATACTAAACTCCGCCTCAGCTTGGGCTCGCGCCTGGCGGGGGCGAGCGTTCGCTGGATACGCTGCTCCATGGCATTGATCCAGCCCGGGCAGACTTGGGCCGCCGGGCAATCGCCCTGCTATCCATGACCAAAGGGTGCGTGGTGCGCAAGTGGCGCGCACGCCCCCTTCACGAGAGGCGGGCGAACCGCGCGACGCCGGTGGCGGGGTGGCGGGTGGGGGGCGGCCCGGCGGCGCTGGCCTTGTCGGTCGGGGTGCCGGCGAAGGTGCCGATCCGGTCGCGCAGGCCTGCCAGCACGGCCTGGTCGAGGCTGTAGTAGACCAGCTTGGCCGCCTTGCGGGTCTGGACGAGCCCGGCGGCGCGGATCACTGCGAGCTGCTGCGACAGGCCGGGCTGGGCGATGCCGGTCGCCTGCTCGATCTCGCCGACATTGCGCTCGCCTGCGCGCAGCGCCTCGACGATGCGCAGGCGCAGCGGGTGGCCGAGCGCCTTGAGGGCGTCGATCAGGTTCTCGTCGGTCACGCGCGCCCCTTTCCGCCGGTTTCCTGCAGGAACCAGCCGGTCTCGCTGTCGGCGGCGTAGACCGCGTCGAGCGTGGCATCGGGCTGGGCCAGCATCGGATCGCCCGGCTGCCAGTTGGCGGGGGCCAGCGCCTGCCCGCTGTCGACCGCCTGCAGCGCATCGAGCATCCGCAGCATTTCCGGGGTCGAACGGCCGACATTGGCGGGGTAGCAGGTCATCGCCCGGATCACGCCCTCGGGATCGATGAAGAAGGTCGTGCGCACGGTCGCGCTGTCGGCATCGTGGGCGGAGACCATGCCATAGGCCCGCCCGATGACGAGGGTCGGGTCCTCCACGATCGGGAAGCGCACTTCCACCCCGAACCGGTCGCGGATCAGGCGTAGCCAGGCAAAGTGGGAGAACAGGCTGTCCACCGACAGCGCCATCAGCGCGCAGTCCCGCTTGTCAAATTCGCCCGCCGCCCGCGCCAGCGCGACGAACTCGGTGGTGCACACCGGGGTGAAGTCCGCCGGGTGCGAGAACAGGATCAGCCAGCGGCCGCGCAAGTCGGACAGGCGCACGTCGCCGAGTGTGCTGCGCGCGGCGAAGTCCGGAGCGAGGTCGCCGATGCGCAGTCCGGCGCAGGGGGCGGGGCGGGATGCGGTTTCGTCCATGGGGAAGCCTCTTACAGCTTGACAGGCGGATTGCAATACATATACACGATTTATGAAAATATATTGGAGTTGTCGCGATGGATACCGATACAGTCCTGCAAGCCGCCGTTGCCCAGGTGGAGGGCGCCCGGCGGAATGGCGCCGGGCAGCCTGCGGTGCAGGCGTTTTTCGACGAAGCGACCTTCACGGTCAGCTATGTGGTGCACGATCCGGCCACCCGCGCTGCCGCCATTGTCGACTCGGTGCTCGATTACGATGCGCCGTCCGGCCGCACATCGACCCGATCGGCTGACTCGATTGTTGATTTCGTGAAATCGAACGGGCTCCAGGTCGCGCTGCATATCGAGACCCATGCCCATGCCGACCACCTCTCGGCGGCGCCCTATCTCCAGGGCCTGCTCGGCGGGGACATCGTGATCGGGCGGCATATCACCACGGTGCAGGAAGTGTTCGGCGGCCTGTTCAACGAAGGCGACGATTTCGAGCGTGACGGCTCGCAGTTCGATGCCCTCTATGAAGACGGGCACCGCTTCCGCATCGGCACGATCGAAGGGATCGCGCTGCACGTGCCCGGCCACACCCCGGCGGACATGGCGTTCGTGATCGGCGACGCCGCCTTTGTCGGGGATACCCTGTTCATGCCGGACTATGGCACCGCGCGGGCCGATTTTCCCGGCGGCGATGCCCGGCGGCTGTTCCAGTCGATCCGGCGCCTGCTGTCGCTGCCCGAAGACACGCGGCTGTTCATGTGCCACGACTACAAGGCCCCGGGCCGCGACCACTTCGCGTGGGAAACCACCGTTGCCGAGCAGCGCCGCGCCAATGTCCACGTGCATGACGGGATTTCGGAAGACGAATTCGTCGCCATGCGCACCACGCGCGACAAGACGCTGGGGATGCCCAACCTGATCCTGCCGAGCGTGCAAGTGAACATGCGCGCCGGGCACTTGCCCGAGCCGGAGGACAACGGGGTGCGTTACCTCAAGATCCCGGTGAACGCGGTATGACGCTCCCCGGCTTTCCCGACGCGGCCCCGCTGGCCGGCCTTGGCGGCGGCGTTCTGATCGGCCTTGCGGCGGCGCTGATGCTGCTCGGGGCAGGGCGGATTGCCGGGGTTTCCGGCATTGCCGCCCGCGCGACCGGCCTCAGCGATGGCGGCATGTCGAAATCGAGCGCGTGGATGTTCCTGCTCGGCCTGCCGCTCGGTGCGCTGGTGGTGGCGCTGGCGCTGGCGCAGGGCGGACTGCCCGCCAGCTTTGCCGGGCCGGTGCCGCTGGTGATCGCCGGGGTGCTGGTCGGGATCGGCACGCGGCTCGGCAGTGGCTGCACCAGCGGCCACGGCGTGTGCGGCGTGAGCCGTCTTTCCCAACGGTCACTGGTGGCAACCGTGACCTTCATGGCCGCCGGGATTGCCACGGTGGCGGTGATGAATGCGCTTGGCCTGGAGGTGTTGCAATGAAGAAGAACCTGGGTTCGCTCGACCGCGCGTTGCGGCTGGTCGTGGCCGCGGTTCTCGCGGTTCTCGCGTGGAACGGTACGCTCGCCGGGCCGCTGGCGCTGGGGGCATGGATCGTGGTCGCGGTGTTCGTGCTGACCAGCCTGGTCAGTTTCTGCCCGCTTTATCGCGTCATCGGAATGGACACATGCAGCAAGGGCTGATCCGCCGCCTCCTGCCGCCGCTGGTGTCCGGCGCGCTGTTCGGCGCCGGGCTGGCGCTGGGCGGGATGACCGACCCGGCGCGGGTGCGCGGGTTCCTCGACCTGTTCGGCGCGTGGGACCCGACGCTCGCTTTCGTGATGGGCGGGGCGGTGCTGGTCATGGCAGTCGCGTGGAGGATCCAGCCCCGGCTGGCGCACCCGCTGTTTGCCGAGGGCTTCTCGCTGCCTGACCGGTCGGACATTACCGGCAAGCTGGTGCTTGGCTCGGCCCTGTTCGGGATCGGCTGGGGCGTGGCCGGGCTGTGCCCCGGACCGGGTGTCGCCGCGCTGGTGATCGAGCCGCAAGGTGCGGCCATCTTCGTTGTGGCAATGCTGGCGGGGATGGCGCTGGTGCGCCTGTTCGAACGGTAAATCCGGCCTCGCCGCGCGCCGGTTCCCCCGTCCGGCGCTGCGGCATCTCTGTGCTTTCAGGGGATGGAGCAGTCCATGTCAAGGGCCAGATCGTTCGACGTGGTCATCATCGGTGGCGGTGCTGTCGGGATCGCCACCGCATCCTCGCTCCTGCGGCGGCGATCCTCGCTCGCCATTGCCGTGGTCGAACCGGCGACGGAGCATTACTACCAGCCCGGCTGGACCATGGTCGGCGGCGGCGTGTTCAAGGCACCGGTCACCCGGCGGCCCATGGCCAGCGTGATGCCGGAGCAGGTCACCTGGGTGCGGCAGGCCGCCGCGACCTTCCAGCCGCAGGACAACCAGGTAACGCTTGCCGATGGTTCGGTGCTGGGCTATCGCGTGCTGGTGGTCGCACCCGGCATCCGGCTGGCGTGGGAGAAGATTGCCGGGCTCGAAGAGACGCTCGGCCAGCACGGCGTCACGTCGAATTACCGTTACGATCTCGCGCCCTACACCTGGGAGCTGGTGCGCAACCTCAAGTCCGGGCGGGCGATTTTCAGCCAGCCGCCGATGCCGATCAAGTGCGCGGGCGCGCCGCAGAAGGCGATGTACCTTTCGTGCGACGCCTGGGAAGAGGCAGGCGTGCTCGGCGATATCGAGGTCGAGTTCCGCAATGCGGGTGCAGTGCTGTTCGGCGTGGCGGACTATGTCCCGGCGCTGATGGAATATGTCGAACGCTATGCCATCCAGCTGAAACTGGGCTCCAATCTGGTCGCGGTCGATGGCCCCGCGCGCACCGCGACCTTCGCCACGGCTGATGGCGAGGTGCAGCGCGAATTCGACATGCTCCACGTTGTCCCGCCGCAGGTCGCCCCGCAGTTCCTCGCTGACAGCCCGCTGGCGGCGGAAAGCGGGTTTGTCGATGTCGATCAGTACACCTTGCAGCACCAGCGCTACCCCAACGTGTTCGGCGCGGGCGACGCGGGTTCCATGCCCAACGCCAAGACGGCTGCGGCCGCGCGCAAGCAGGCGCCGATCGTAGCTGTCAACGCGCTGGCGGTGCTCGATGGCAAGGCGCCGCCGTGCGACTATGACGGATATGGCTCGTGCCCGCTCACGGTGGAGCGGGGCAAGATCGTGCTCGCCGAATTCGGCTATGGCGGCAAGCTGCTCCCCAGCTTCCCCGAATGGCTGATCGACGGCACCCGCCCGGCCAAGCTTTCGTGGCTGCTCAAGTCCGAAGCCCTGCCATGGATCTACTGGAACGGGATGCTCAAGGGGCACGAGTGGCTGGTGAAGCCCCGCCCCCTGACCTCGCCCGGAAGAGCTGTATGACAACGCCCGACGGGTCGCCGGTGCCGTCGACAGACGGCACCGCCCGCAACGGGCCCGCGCCAGGGCCGGAGCGCACTGCTTCGGCCCTGGCGCGCTACTTCCCGATCCTTGACTGGGGGCGCAGCTACAATAGCGCGGTCCTGACCAACGATCTGGTAGCGGCGGTGATCGTCACCATCATGCTGATCCCACAGAGCCTCGCCTATGCGTTGCTGGCGGGCCTGCCGCCGGTGGTCGGCCTCTACGCCTCGATCCTGCCGCTGGTCGCCTATGCGGTGTTCGGGACCAGCCGCACGCTGGCAGTCGGCCCGGTGGCGGTGATCTCGCTTATGACCGCCTCTGCCGCAGGCGCGGTCGCGGCGCAGGGGTCGCCGCTCTACCTCGAGGCGGCGATCACGCTCGCGGCATTGTCTGGCGTGATGCTGGTGGTGCTGGGCCTGCTCAGGCTCGGGTTCCTCGCCAACCTGCTGTCGCACCCGGTCATTTCCGGCTTCATCAGCGCCAGCGGGGTGCTGATTGCGACGAGCCAGCTCAAGCACATTCTCGGGCTTTCGGCAGGCGGGGAGACCTGGCCGGAGATGCTCGGCGCGCTGGCCAAATCCGTCGCCGACACCAACCCGTGGACGCTCGCCATCGGCATTCCCGCGACGTTGTTCCTGTTCTGGGTCCGCAAGGGAGCCAAGCCGGCGCTGGTCGGGCTGGGGATGAAGCCCCGTGCAGCCGACATCGTCGCCAAGGCCGGACCGGTCGTCGCGGTGGCGTTGACGATCCTTGCGGCCGTCCTGCTCGACCTGCAGGGCAAGGGGGTCAAGTTGGTGGGCGCAGTCCCGCAAGGCTTGCCGCCGTTCGCCCTGCCATCGACCGACCTTGGCCTGATCCAGCAGTTGTGGGTGCCTGCGCTGCTGATCTCGATCATCGGGTTCGTCGAGAGCGTTTCAGTGGCCCAAACGCTCGCGGCCAAACGCCGCCAGCGGATCGCGCCGGATCAGGAACTGATCGGGCTGGGCGCCTCGAACATCGCCAGCGCCTTGTCAGGCGGCTATCCGGTCACCGGCGGGTTCGCCCGCTCGGTGGTCAACTTCGATGCCGGGGCGGAAACGCCGGCGGCGGGTGCCTATACCGCCGTGGGGATTGCGCTGGCTTCGCTGTTCCTCACCCCGCTGCTGTTCTACCTGCCGATCGCGACCCTCGCCGCCACGATCATCGTCGCGGTGCTCAGCCTTGTCGACCTTACGACGCCGGGCAAGCTGTGGCGCTATTCAAAGCCCGATTTCGCCGCGCACATGGCAACCATCGCCATCACCTTGCTGGCGGGGGTCGAGCTGGGGGTCATCGCCGGGGTCGGGGTCGGCCTGCTGCTCTACCTGTGGCGGGCTTCGCGCCCGCATGCGGCGATTGTCGGACGCGTGCCGGAGACCGAGCATTTCCGCAATGTCGAGCGCCACAAGGTGTTCACCGTGCCGCACGTGCTGTCGATCCGGATTGATGAGAGCCTGACCTATCTCAATGCCCGCTGGCTGGAGGAATACGTGCTGGAGCGCGTGGCCGAGCGGCCCGCGCTGCGCCACGTGATCCTGATGTGCAGCGCGGTGAACGAGATCGACGCCTCTGGCCTCGAGAGCCTCGAAGCGATCAACCACCGCCTGATCGATGGCGGAATCGGCCTGCACCTGTCCGAAGCGAAAGGCCCGGTGATGGACCGGCTCCAGCGCACCCATTTCCTCGAGGAGCTGAACGGGCGGGTCTACCTGTCGCAGGACCGTGCCTTTCGCGAGGCTGTCGCGGATGATGGCAACGGCGATTATCCTACCGCCGACATGGCGCGGGGCATGATCTGATCCCTTAGGGGATCAGCAGGCCTGACCCGGTCGTCACCCGCGCCTCGAAATCGCGGTGCGCCTGCGCCGCTTCGGGCAGCGGATAGCGCTGGCCGATCGTGACATTCAGCACACCCTTCTCCAGCAGGTCGTAGACCCGGTTGGTTCCAAGTTCGCGCTCTTCCGGGGTGGCGTAATAGTGGAAGATCGTCGGCCGGGTGACGAACAGGCTGCCCTTCGCCGCCAGAGTGCCGAGGCCGATCCCCTCGACCGGCCCGCTGGCGTTGCCGTAGCTGATCAGCAGGCCGCGCGGGGCAAGCGAGTCGAGCGAGGCTTCCCACGTCGCCATGCCGACCCCGTCGAACACCACCGGCACGCCCTTGCCGTGGGTCAGTTCCCGCACGCGCGGGGCGACCGGTTCGTGGTCGTAGCGGATCACGTGTGCAGCCCCGGCTTCGCGGGCGAGGGCCTCCTTGGCGTCGTTCGAGACCGTGCCGATCACTTCGACGCCGAGGTGCGCCAGCCATTGCACCATCAGCAGGCCGACCCCGCCCGCTGCCGCATGGACCAGCACGGTGTCGCCCGCTTTCACGCGGGCGCAACGCTCGACCAGTGCCTCGACCGTGAACGCCTTGATCAGCGCGGCGGCGGCCACTTCGCACGAGACATGGTCGGGCAGGGCGAAAAGCGCGGCGGCGGGCATCACGCGGTGGGTGGCATAGGCGCCGAGGCCGGGGCCGATATAGGCGACGCGGTCGCCTTCCCGGTAACCGGTTACGCCCTCTCCCAATGCGGTGACCCTGCCTGCTGCTTCGAGGCCGAGGCCACTTGGCAGCGGGATCGGGTATATCCCCCGCCGGTGGTAGGTGTCGATGAAATTGAGCCCGACCGCTTCGTGTTCGATCAGCACTTCGCCCGGGCCGGGTGCTGGCAGCGGCCCTTCGAGCCATTCGATCACTTCGGGGCCGCCGTGGGCGGATATCTGTGCGCGCTGATAGGTCATGCCCGCCTTGTGCCTGCACAGGCGTGCGCAGCCAACTGCCAATCTAGTGCGGAAGGGGCAGGGCGGTGGTTTCCTTCAGCCGCTCCATCGAGAAGTTCGAGGTCACGTCCGACAGGTCCGGCACCCGGGCGATCAGGCGCTGGTAGATGCGGTCGTAGTCGGCAATGTCGCGCACGCGCAGCTTGAGGAGGTAGTCGATGTCGCCCGCCATGCGGTGGCATTCGACGATCTCGTCGATCGCCTCGACCGCGCGGGAGAAGGCGTCGAGCCATTCCGGGTCGTGCCGCCGGGTGCGGATGGCGACGATCACCGTGGTGCCGAGCCCGATTTTCTCGGGCGAAATCAACGCGACCCGGCCGCGGATCACGCCGAGTTCCTCCAGCCGCCGGATGCGCCGCCAGCAGGGGTTGGCGGAGAGGCCGACAGCCTCTCCCACCGCTGCCACTGACAGGCTGGCATCGCGTTGCAGCACGCGCAGGATGCGCCAGTCGATAGCATCGAGTTGCGATGAAGTCTCATTCATTGGAACATAATTGCACGAATCGCGCAAAATAGCGAGAAATTTGGGATGGATTTCGCGGTAGTCAGTGGCATTCTCGCGCGGTAAAGGGAGTACAGCATGATCCGCAAGGCATTCACCGAGCACCCCGCATCGGTCGGCGAGAGTTACTTCGAGCACCTTGCCCATGCGTCAGGCTTTGGCCTGCGCATGATCGCGGGCGGGTTTGCCTGCCTGCTCCACGGGCTGCTGCCGTTCCTGTTCGTCAAGACGGGCAGCCAGCAGATCCGCACGCTGCATGACCGGATGGTGGTCAACCGCTCGAAGATGCCGAGCGTGATGGACTTCGTGATCTAGCTGGCCGCAACCACCGCCTGCTCGATCTTGCCGAAGATCGAGTGGCCGTGGTCGTCGTCCATCCAGATTGCCACGCGGTCACCCGGCTGCATGAACGGCGTTTTCGGCGCGCCATCGCGGATCGTTTCGATCATGCGGATTTCCGCGATGCAGCTGTAGCCAAGACCGCCTTCGGCCACCGGCTGGCCCGGGCCGCCATCGGTGCCCTTGTTCGACACCGTGCCCGAACCGATGATCGAGCCCGCACCCAGCGTCCGCGTCTTGGCAACATGGGCGACGAGGTCGGCGAGGCTGAAGGTCGCATCGACCCCGGCATTGGCGCGGCCAAACGGCTGGCCGTTGAGGTCGACCTTGAGCGGCAGGTGGATCACCCCGTCGGCCCAGGCATCGCCCAGTTCATCAGGTGTCACCGCGACGGGCGAAAACGCGCTGGCGGGCTTCGACTGGAAGAACCCGAAGCCCTTCTCCAGCTCGGCCGGGATCAGCCCGCGCAGGGACACGTCGTTGACCAGCATCAGCAGGCGGATGTGGCCGAGTGCCTCGGCGCTGGAAAGGCCCATCGGCACGTCGCCGGTCACACAAGCGATCTCGCCCTCCATGTCGCAACCCCAGGCGACATCACCCAGCGGGATGTCGTCGCGCGGCGCGAGGAAGCCGTCGCTGCCGCCCTGGTACATCAGCGGGTCGTGGTAGAAGCTCTCCGGCACCTTGGCCCCGCGCGCCTGGCGGACCAGCTCGACATGGTTGATGTAGGCCGAGCCATCAGCCCACTGGTAGGCGCGCGGCAGCGGCGACAGGGCATCGCGTTCGTGGAACCGCTCGCACGGCACCGTCTGGTGCTCGACATCGCGGTAGAGTGCCTCGAGCAGCGGCGCGACATTGTCCCAGTCGTCGAGCGCGGCCTGCAGCGTGGGGGCAATGTTGTCCGCCGCGCAGTACCGGGTCACGTCTTTCGACACCACCACCAGCTTGCCGTCACGGGTTCCGTCTCTCAGGCTGGCAAGCTTCATGGTTGTTTCCTCTCGGGGTTGTCCGGCTGGTTGTCGGGATGGGCGCGCTGGAAAGCGGGCAGGGCGAGGCAGGCGGCCTCGATCCGGCGGATATGCGGCATGGCGCTGAAGTCGAACGCGAAGCGCTGCGCATTGTAGACCTGTGGCAGCAGCACCACTTCGAACAGGCCGGGCACATCGAACAGGAAGTCCCCCGTGCCGAGCTGGGCCAGCCGCGCCTCGACCGGCACCAGCGTGCGGGTGAGCAAGGTGCGGTACCACACGTCGATCTCGCCTTGCGAATGGCCGAGCGGGTCCTTGAGGTACTTCAGCACCGGCAGGTTGAGCGGGGCGTGCAGCTCGGTGGCAATGGCATAGACCAGCTCGCGTGCGGTGAACCGGTCCTCGAGACCCTTGGGCAGCAGCGGTGGCTCGGGATAGGCTTCCTCCAGCCATTCGAGCTGTGCCATCGACTGCGCCCGGTCGCGCCCGTCGGCTTCCAGCAGGGGAACGCTGCCGAACGGGTTGCGCGTGGTGAAGACTTCGCCCTTCTGCTCGGACTCAAGCAGGTTCACCGGCACGTATTCGTAGGCGATCCCCTTCAGCTCCAGCGCAATGCGCAGGCGGTAGGTGGTCGAGCTGCGGAAGTAGCCGTGGAGTTTCATTGCCTACCACCCGCCAAGACTGCGATTGGCACACTCACTTCTCTTTGGCCCCCTTCCCTTGAGGGAAGGGTCGGGGATGGGTGACCCCCGGTCGCGGGGGCAGTCTTGCGGATCGAGCGCAGAGCACCCACCCCCAACCCCTCCCTCAAGGGAGGGGAGAACGCATGGCTCGCGCGCATTCTCCCACACCCGTTCGCCCTGAGGAGGCGTCGAGGCCGCACGGCCGAGTGCCGTCTCGAAGGGCAGCCGCAGCGCGTGTCCTTCGAGACGGCCCTGCGGGCCTCCTCAGGATGAACGGGAGTGGTTCTGTGCCGCGGTTCGGCTGTCGTATCGAACACCAGAGCCGTGTGAAAATCCACCGGTCGCTCGCGATGACGGCGACGCACCATCAGAACGCCGGGATCCCCGTAATCCCGCGGCCGAGGATCAGCGCGTGGACATCGTGCGTGCCTTCGTAGGTGTTGACCGTTTCCAGGTTCACCATGTGGCGGATCACCTGGTACTCGTCGGAAATGCCGTTGCCGCCGTGCATGTCGCGCGCCTGGCGGGCAATCTCCAGCGCCTTGCCGACGTTGTTGCGCTTGACCACCGAAATCATGTCGGGCGCGAACCGGCCTTCGTCCATCAGGCGGCCGACCCGCAGCGAGCCTTGCAGGCCCAGCGCGATATCGGTCAGCATGTCGGCCAGCTTCTTCTGGAACAGCTGGGTCGCGGCAAGCGGGCGACCGAACTGCTTGCGGTCAAGCCCGTACTGGCGCGCCGCGGCCATGCAGAATTCGGCTGCGCCCATCGCGCCCCAGCTGATCCCGTAGCGCGCGCGGTTGAGGCACCCGAACGGACCCTTGAGGCCCTGCACTTCGGGCAGCAGCGCATCGGCGCCGACCTTCACGTCTTCCATCACGATCATGCCGGTGGTCGAGGCGCGCAAGCTGACCTTGCCCTTGATCTTGGGAGCACTGAGACCCGCCATGCCCTTTTCCAGCACGAACCCGCGAATGCCGCCGCCGTGGGCCTCGCTCTTGGCCCAGACCACGAACACGTCAGCGAACGGCGCGTTCGAAATCCACGTCTTGGTGCCGTTGAGCACGTAACCGTCACCATCCTTGCGGGCGACGGTCTTCATGCCCGCCGGGTCAGACCCGGCATCGGGCTCGGTCAGACCGAAGCAGCCGATCAGCTGGCCCGAGGCGAGGCCGGGCAGGTACTTGCGGCGCTGCTCTTCCGACCCGTAGGCGTAGATCGGGTACATCACGAGGCTCGACTGGACCGAGGCCATTGAGCGGTAGCCGGAATCGACCCGCTCGATCTCGCGCGCGATCAGGCCATAGGCGACATAGCTGGCCCCGGCGCCGCCGTATTCGACCGGGATGGTCGCGCCGAGCAGCCCGGCCTGCCCGAACAGCGGGAACAGTTCGGGCGCATCGGCTTCATCACGGAACGCCTGTTGCACGCGCGGCTGGAGCTGGTCTTGCGCAAAGCCGTGCGCAGCATCGCGGATCATCCGTTCGTCTTCGGTTAGCTGGGTTTCAAGGTCGAACGGGTCTTCCCAGTTGAACGGAACCATGCCTGCCACAAGTTTCTCCTGTAACTATTTTAACTTGCCCTTTGCAGGGTTCGCCACGCTTCGCAAGCCGTAGTGCGAACCGCGAGATGTGTGAATTCCAATCGTCCTAAATCCGTTCGTCCTGAGCTTGTCGAAGGACTGTCCTTTCTTCGATTGAATGCGCTTTGGTCCGAAGAGAAGTGCGGTGCTTCGACAAGCTCAGCACGTACGGAGGTTGGTGAGACCGATGGACGCCGTACCTAGAGTTTGCCGAAGCGGCTTTCGTATCCTGCGGTGTCCCCGGCGGCGAGAAGTTTCGCCTGGTCGACCCAGCTGTCACGCCGGATGCGCCCGGCAAACTGGCCGAGTTGGGCGTCGATCCGGTCGATGTCGGCCTCCGACCATGCGGCGACCTGTTCGAACCGGGTCACGCCGAGCGAGCCCAGCAGGTCGCGCAGCTTTGGCCCGACGCCCTTGATCCGGGTGAGGTCGTCACCGCCCGCCGGCACCGGCACCGGAGCCACAGCGAGAGGCGGCGCTGCCGCTGCCGCCGCCGGCGTGCTGTCGATCAGTGCCTGGTTGCGCGCGGCGGGATCGGCCCCTTCGTCGAGCACATCGCGCCGCTCGCCTGTCACCCGGGTGCGACGCCGACCGAAATAGATCCACCAGGCGACGAACAGCCCCAGCACGGCTGCGGCCAGCAGCACGGCCCAGTTCGCTTGCGCCAGTTCAACCATGGGTACTTATCTCCTCTTGCGCCGCACGCTGGCCCGCCACGCGAGCCAGCCGAGTCCGTAACCGCCAGCATAGGCTGCCAGCGCCAGGATCACGAGTTCGAACATGATCGGCATCGGTGCTGGCTCCTAGCGCGCGCTGGGCGTGTCGATCGGGGTGGGGGTCAGCGGCATGGTTGCCACTACGGAAAACTCGATCCGGCGGTTGGCCGGATCTTCCGGCAGCAGGCCTTCGACCGGTTGCGAAGAGCCGACCCCGCGCGCGCGCAGGCCGTCAGCCGGAATCCCGCGCGCGACCAGCGCCGCCAGCACTGCATCGGCCCGTTCGCGCGACAGCACGAGGTTGGCCGCTTCGCTGCCGCGCGAGTCGGTGTGGCCGGTCACCGCGATGATGCTGCCCACACACGGACGCAGCGCCGCAGCCACTTCGTCGAGCAGGTCGTGACTGGCCGCATCGATCCGGCTGCGCCCTTCGTCAAACCGGATGGTGCGGGCGCGCAGCAGGGCGTTGACGTCGTCCTGGCAGTGGAGCGGGGTCAGCGGTTGTTCCCCCGCCTGTGCCTGAGCGGTGCCATCGGCCCAGCGGACTCCGCCGACCCCGGGAATGCGGGCCACGGCCTGTGCGGCGCGTTCGCGCACGGGATCGTCCAGCGCTTCCCCGCCGGACAGGGTGGGATGGCGGCTGGGCAGGCCTGTCGCGCCGGAAAACTGCGCTGTAACCACGCCGCTGCCTGCCTCTGCCAGCGCTGCCTCTGCTTGCGCTTCGAGACTGGCGATCATCGCCGGGCCGGTCAGCCGTGCCGACAGGATCGCAAGGCACACCGTGGCCACTGCTCCGGCAGTTATCGCGAGGGAAGGACGAACGGCCATGGTCTGCGCATAGCCACCCCGCGCGGGCAGCGGAACCCCCGCCGCGCGCTCAGGCGCCGGTTTCCTTGCCTTCCAGATTGCGCCGGAAAAGCACCCGGTCTTCCGGCCCGAAGCCCCGGTTCCAGATCACCCAGCCATAGGTGAACAGGATCAGCGGCACCCCGACCAGCAGTTCGATCCATTCGGGCATCAGCGTGGCGAGGAAGCCGACGATCACGGCAGGGGCCGCCGCCCAGACCAGCGGCCAGCGCCAGTTGTTGACCGGATGGCCAAGGATCCGGGCGAGTAGCAGGGCTTTCGCCAGCGAAGCGGCGCCCAGCGCGAGCATCAGGCCGAGCGCGGCGGCTGCCGCCTTGTAGGCTTCGCCGAGATCAAGCTCGCGCACCAGCATGATCAGGCCGACCGTGAGCAGGGCCTGCAAGGCGATGGTCGCCAGCGACAGGGCGAGGTTGCGCTTGCGCGCCATGTAGACCAGCGCGGCTTCGGACACGACCGCAGTGGCGGCAACCACCTCTGCCGCCAGCAGGAAGGCGAGCGCCCCGGTGCCGCTGACGTAGTCCGGCCCGCCGAGGCCCATGATCGCTTCGCCCGGAACGCCCAGCGCCAGCGCAATGCCCGCCTGGGCAGCGATGATCCAGAACCCCACCTGCCGCACTTGCGCGGCGATGGCGCCATAGTTCCCGTCCTTCAGGTTGCGGGTGATGACCGGGCCGAGGATCGGCTCGAAACTGGTCTTGAGCTTCTGCGGCAGGCTCGCGATCTGCTGGGCGAAATAGTAGATGCCGACGATGGCCGGGGTGGCGAAGAAGCCGAGGATGAAGATGTCGAGCCGGCGGGTGCCCCATTCGACCGCGTCGGCCACCGCCAGCGGGAAGGCCCGCGCGCTCATCCGCGCCATCCGCATCGGGTGCGGGCGCCACCCTTTGGGCAGGCCGTACGTGCGGAAAAACGGCCATGCGGCTGCGGCGAGCCCGGCGAAGATCGAGGTGATATAGGCCAGTGCCAGCCCGGACTCGCGCCATTCGGTGTAGAAGAACACCCCGGCCATGATCGAGATCGTCCACGGCTCCACGATCGCGCGGGCACGCACCGTGGTGGCAACATCGTAGCGATAGGCCTGGGCGGCGAGCAGGATCTCGGTCAGGGCGTAGGCGGGGATGGCGACGATCAGCCACACGTCGAGCGGCCCGTTCATCCCGTTGGGGAACATCGGCTGGGGGAACAGCCACAGCACCAGTGCCGCCACGCCCGACAGGATCAGCGCCAGCAGCAGCCCGTCGAACACCAGATTGGCCGGTTCGCCTTCGCCCTCGGTCAGGCGTTGGGCCAAGCCGCGCTTCTCGCCCATCGAACAGAGCATCGCCGCGAGTTCGATCAGCACCAGCGCGCTGGCGAAGCGGCCCATCGCGTCAGGGCCATAGAGGCGCGCGGCAATGAACAGAAACGGCAGCCGCGCGGCGAGGCGCAGCAGGAAGCCGAGGAAATTGGTCCGCCCGCCCTTGGCCAGCGCGGCGATATCGCCCTGATCGGTCTGGCCAGTCATCCAGCGGGCCCGCTTTCCGCGCGCAACGGACGGTTGAGCAGGGCAGACACGACAGCCTTCGGGCTGGCCCCTTCAAGCAGTGCGGACACTGCCTCGACGATCGGCATTTCGACTGCGTGCGTGCGGGCAAGCTCGCGCAGCACCGGCGCGGTATGCGCGCCTTCGGCTACGGTGCGCCGGTCAGCCATCAGTTCGGTGGCTGACCCGCCTTCGCCCAATGCCTTGCCGAGCGAGAAGTTGCGGCTGGCAGTGGAGGAACAGGTCAGCACCAAGTCGCCAAGGCCGCACAATCCGGCCAGTGTTTCCGCCCGCGCACCGAGCGCTTCGCCGAAGCGCAGCATTTCCGCATAGCCGCGCGCGATCAGCGCCGCGCGGGCATTCTGGCCGAGGCCAAGCCCGTCAACCACTCCGCAGGCAATCGCCAGCACGTTCTTCACCGCGCCGCCGATCTCCGCCCCGGTTACGTCGTCAGAGTAGTACGGGCGGAACGACGGGCGCGCGATCACCGGCGCGATCCGGTCCCACTGTGCTTCCCCGCCACTGCATGCCAGCGTAACGGCGGTCGGCAGACCGGCGGCGACTTCATGCGCGAAGGTCGGGCCGGAGAGCACCGCGACCGCGCTGTCCGGCGCGGCTTCGCTGGCGACATGGTTCATCAGCCGGCCGCTGCCAGCCTCGATCCCCTTGCTGCACAGCACGAGGTCGCGCGGAGCCCTGCCGAGGCCGCCGAGCACCCGGGCAAGGTGCTGCGCGGGGGTGACGGCGAGGATCGTGTCGCAGTGCGCCAGATCAGCGAGATCGCCGGTGGCGGTGATGTTCTGTGCCAGCTCTGCCGACGGCAGGTAGAGCGGGTTGCGATGGTCACGGTTGATCGCTTCGACCAGCTCCGCCTCCAGCGCCCACAGCACGACTTCGCGCCCGTCGCTCGCCAGCATTTGCGCCAGCGCCGTGCCCCAGGCGCCTGCGCCGATGACGCCGACCGAAGCCTGCTCACCCTGAGCCTGTCGACGGGTCATGCCTTGTACCCCGCGCCGCGCACCGGTTCGGCGGTCGGATCGAGCGGCCAGCGCGGCCGGGCGACGAAATCGAGCGGGTCCGCCCGGAAGTTCACCAGCCCGAGCCGTTCGCACCCGGCCCAGGCGATCATCGCCGCATTGTCGGTGCACAGTGCCAGCGGCGGGGCGACGAAGCGCATTCCGCGCTGCTGTGCCAGATGCTCAAGTGCCGCCCGGATGCGCTGGTTGGCGGCAA
>JAHDXX010000005.1:0-12798 GCA_023384025.1 Sphingomonadaceae bacterium | reverse complement strand
CCCCCGGCCACGACCAGCGCCGGGACCGGCTCCATCGCGTCGAGCGCGCGGGTGAGCCGGTCGAGCACGCAGTCGAGCGCGGCCTGCTGGAAGCTCGCGGCAAGGTCGGCATCGGTGTAAGCGGTGCCCTCCAAAACCGTTCGTGCTGAGCTTGTCGAAGCACCGTCTTTCTTAGGGGCCGGGCGGGTGCCCGCAATCAAGGACAGCCCTTCGACAGGCTCAGGGCGAACGGAGGGGGTTTGCTGTTGTTTCGCCCGCAGGACTGCACTCTTGAGCCCGGCGAAGCTGAAATGCGGTTCGCTGCTGCCTTTGAGCGGGCGGGGCAGGGGCACTGCATGCGGATCGCCTTCGCGCGCCAGCCGCTCGACCGCCGGGCCACCGGGAAAGCCGAGGCCGAGGATTTTGGCGGTCTTGTCGAATGCCTCGCCCAGCGCATCGTCGATGGTGGTGGCAAGGCGGCGATATTGCCCCACGCCTTCAACCCGCAGGATCTGGCAGTGCCCGCCGGAGACCAGCAGCAGGGCATAGGGAAATTCCAGCGCCGGATCGGCGAGGCGCGGCGACAGGGCGTGGCCTTCGAGATGATTGATCGCGATCAGCGGCACATCGCTCGCCATCGCCAGCGCCTTGGCGCTGACCAGCCCGACCATCACGCCGCCGATCAGGCCCGGCCCGGCGGTGGCGGCAATCGCGTCGAGGTCGGTGAGCGCCACGCCGACATCGGCCAGAACCGCTTCGATCATCGGGGCGAGCCGTTCGACATGGGCGCGGGCGGCGATTTCGGGGACGACACCGCCGAAGGGCGCGTGTTCGGCATCCTGACTGGCAATCCGCTGGGCGAGAATCTCCCGCCCGGTGGTCACCAGCGCCGCTGCGGTTTCATCGCAACTCGATTCTATGCCGAGTACCAGACCCATCGCGCTTCCCCTGAACAAATTGCGCCGCTAGGGCAAGCTTTGCTCCGATGACCATGACCCCTCTGCTTCGCCTCGGTACCCGCCAGTCCCCTCTCGCCATGGCCCAGGCGGTCGAAGCCCGCGCGCGCCTGTGCGCGGCGCACGGGTGGGATGAAAGCGCGGTCGAACTGGTCCCAGTGCGGGCGAGCGGCGACAAGGTGCAGGACCGCCCGCTGGCTGACATTGGTGGCAAGGCGCTGTGGACAAAGGAACTTGACGGCTGGCTCCACGAAGGGCGGATCGATGCGGCCGTCCACTCGATGAAGGATGTCGAGACGCTGCGGCCCGACTGGCTGGCGATCGGTGCGATCCTGCCGCGCGAGGATGTACGTGACGTTCTGGTCGGCGCTGCCAGCGTGCAGGCGATCCCGCAGGGCGCGCGCGTCGGCACCAGCGCCCCGCGCCGGGCAGCGCAGATGCTCCACGCCCGGCCTGACTGCACGGTGGTGCTGTTTCGCGGCAATGTCGCCACCCGGCTGGCGCGGCTCGCGTCAGGCGAGGCGGAAGTCACCCTGCTCGCCGCGGCAGGGCTTGCCCGGCTGGGCGAAACCGGCGTTGGCACGCCGCTCGACGCTGACCAGTGGCTGCCCGCTCCGGCACAGGGCGCGATCGGGATCGAATGCCGCGCCGATGACGCGCAGGTGCGTGACTGGCTCGCGGCAGTGGATCACGCGCCATCGCGGCACGAAGTCATGGCCGAGCGCGCCTTGCTCGCAGCGCTGGGCGGAACCTGCCACAGCCCGATTGCCGTGCTGACCCGGGCAGAGGATGAAGGGCTGGCCATGCGCGCCGCGCTGTTCAGCGCTGACGGGGCCGAGCGGATCGAAGGCGAGGCACGTTTTGCTGCAGGCGATGCCAGCGGCCCGGCGCTGCTCGCGCGCGACCTGCTTGACCGGGCCACCCCGGGGATCGCCGCATTGTTCGAAGGCGCTGCGTGAGCGGCAGGGTCCTGGTCCTGCGACCGGAGCCGGGGGCATCCGCCACGGCGCAACTTGCATCGACGCTGGGCCTTGCCGCCACCGTCGCACCATTGTCCGAAGTCGTGCCCGTGCCATGGAGCGCGCCCGATCCGGCCCGGTTCGATGCCGTTCTGATTGGCAGCGCCAATGCCGTGCGCCATGCCGGGGCGGCACTGCAAGACCTGCGCGCCCTTCCGGCACTGGTGGTGGGGCAGGCGACTGCGCGCGTGGCGCGCGAGGCAGGCTTTGCCATTGCCGCTACCGGCGAAGGCGGATTGCAGAACCTGCTCGATGATGTGGCGCGGCAAGGCGGGCCTCAACGGTTGCTGCGGCTCGCCGGGGCGAGCCACGTGCCGCTTGAGCCTGCCCCCGGCCAGACAATCGAGACCCGGATCGTGTACCGGGTCGCGTACGGGGAACTGTCGCAGGCCGCGGTTACTGCCCTGCGTCCAGGGACGGTGGCACTGCTCCATTCCGGGGATGCAGCGGGCCATTTTGCCCGCGAATGCGACCGGCTCGGCCTTGATCGCTCGGTAGTGAGGCTGGCGGCGCTGGCCCTGCGTGTGGCCGAGGCGGCAGGGCCGGGCTGGCACGCGATCGGAATTGCTCCCCGGCCAGTCGATGGCGCGTTGCTGGAATTGGCGCGCGACATGTGCCAATGAGCGCGCAAGTGGCGCGACACAAGCCGCCCCGGTCGCAGAACGGATGATGATGGACCATTACAACACCCAGGGCACTGCCCGTTCTTCGCTCAAGCCTTTCCTGTGGGTCGGTCTCACCTGTTTTACCCTCGGGGCGCTCATCGTCGGTTATGTCGGCATGCGCTACCAGCCGGACCTGTTCGGGCTGGGAGACGACCCCGCCGCGGTGGCTGCAGGGGCCGACCAGACACCTGCCGCGCTCGCTTCGGCAACGCCCAGCCCCACGCCGAGTGCCACCGATGCGGCAGCAGACGCGGCGGTGGAGCGCGTGACCGAACAGCAGGGCGGGATCGAACAGCGGCTCGCGGCGGCCGAGCAACGGCTTGCCCGGCTCGACCTCCAGGCGCAGGCGGCTTCGGGCAATGCGGCGCGTGCCGAAGGGCTGCTGATTGCCTTTGCTGCGCGGCGCTCGCTCGCTCGCGGGGCTGAACTGGGCTATCTCGCGGATCAGTTGCGGCTGCGGTTTGGCGATGCCCTGCCCAATGCGGTGGACACGATCATCACTTTCTCGCGCGAACCGGTGACGCTCGACCAGCTCGTCGCCCGGCTCGATGGCCTCGCGCCGAAGCTGGCTGACCCGGCGCAGCAGGGCATGCTGGACAGGGTCCGCAGCGAAGTGGGCAACCTGTTCGTCATCCGCCGCGAAAGCACGCCGTCACCCAAGCCAACCCGGCGGATGGAGCGGGCGCGCTACTTTCTTGAAAGCGGGCGGGTGGACCGGGCGATCGATGAAGTGCGGGCCTTGCCCGGTGCGGTCAATGCCGATGCATGGATCCGCGATGCAGAGCGCTATGCCGCCGCCCAGCGCGCGCTCGACCTGATCGAGACATCGGCAGTGCTGGAACCGCGCCGCCTGCGCGACAGCGCCGGAACCCCGGTGGAGCAGCCCAGCCCGGCGGGATAAGGGCTTACAGCTAGGCCCGCATCAGTTCCGGCACGTTTCCGGATACGCCGCGCGCTTCGTCCATGAACCAGCGCTTCAGCACGGGCAGGCGCTGGACACCGCCCATGCCGAACCGGCGGACAGCCGAGGCGGCCTTGCCCGGTACGCCGAACAGGCGGGTCAGCACATCTGTCGCGAACGAGACGCTGAAGGTGTCGAGCCCGCGCCATTGTTCATACCGGCGGAGCATTTCCGCATCGCCCAGATCGAGGCCCAGCCGCTGCGCTTCACCCAGCACTTCGACCAGCGCGCCCACGTCGCGCAGGCCGAGATTGAGGCCTTGCCCGGCAATCGGGTGCATTCCGTGCGCGGCATCACCGACAAGCGCCATGCGCTGGTCGATCATCCGCACGGTATGCTGGAAGCTGAGCGGATAGGACGAACGGTCCCCGGCCAGCTCGACCGCGCCATACAGGCCGTCCATCCGCTTGCTCACTTCGTGCAGGAACGCGCGCGGCGACAGGGCCATGACGCCCGCCGCATCCTTCTCGCTCACGGTCCAGACCAGCGCCGAACGGTGCCGTCCTTCGGCATCGTCGCGCAGCGGCAGCAGCGCAAAGGGTCCGGCGGGGTAGAAGATCTCCCACGCTACACCTTCGTGCGGCAGTTCGTGTGCCAGGCCGGCGATGATCGCGCGGTGGCCATAGCCCCATTTTGCCAGACCCAGCCCCGATTCCTCGCGCGTGGGCGATGCGCGCCCTTCGGCCCCGACCAGCAATTGCGCCTGCAGCACGGTGCCATCAGCGAGTGTGGCGCTGACCCCGTGCTCGCCGCGTTCGCGCCCGGTCACATGCGCATTGGAATGCCATGCGACCAGCGGCTGCTCGCGCGCGGCCTCGAACAGGGCGAGGCGCAGGTCGCGGTTGGCGAACATCCGCCCGAGCGAGCCTTCGTGCGGCTCGGGGCGGAAGTCGATCCGGCCCGGCTTCATCTGGTCGGTGACCGCAATCGATTCGATCGGGCAACCCAGCGGTTCGAGCCGGTCGGCGATGCCGATATTCGCGAACAGGTTCCAGCTGGCGGTGGAAATGGCCGAGGCGCGTCCGTCAAACCCTTCGGCGGTCAGTTCGGCCGGGTCGGCCCGGTCGACCACGTGGCTGGAAATGCCGCGGGTTGCCGCTGCCAGGGCCAGGGTCATGCCCACCAGCCCGCCGCCCAGGATCAGGAGATCGCGCTTCTCGTCGGGGGTTGTGCTTGCCACGCCAGCCTCGTTGTCTTTCTCGTGGTACAGCCCTAGAGCCTCCGCCGTGACCGAAGCAAGGACATTGGTGGGAATCAGGCACCGCTGGCGCGCAATCGGCGCTCTGCTGGCGGCCTTGCTCGCCATGCTTTCCGGCCCGCTTGCCGCGCAGAACCCGGGGCCGGGCAGCGACCGGATACCGGTTGCGGTCTTTGCCGAACAGGCGCCACGCGCGGGCGAAGTCTGGTGGCTGGCCCTGCGCTTCACCCCGGTCGCGCCTGAGTGGCACGGCTACTGGTCGAACCCGGGGGACGCGGGGCTGGGCATGGCGGCGCAGTGGCAATTGCCACCCGGCTGGGAGCCGCGCGAGCCGCTCTACCCCATGCCGCGCCGCCTGCTCGTGAGCGGGCTGATGAATCACGTGTTCAAGGGTGCCTACAGCGTGTTCGTGCCCGTTTCGATACCGGCGGGAGCGGCGGTCGATCCGGCAGCGCCATGGTCGGTCCGGCTCGACTATCTTGCCTGTACCGACACGATCTGCGTGCCGCAGCAGGCGCAGCTTTCGGGCACCGTCGGAGCGGTCCCGCGCAGCGGCGAGATTTCCGCCTGGCGCGCCGCGCTGGTCCCCGCGCTCGACCGGACTGCGACATGGGAACGCAGCGGAGAGGTCTTGCGGATCGGCGTGCCGTTGCCAGCGTCTGTATCCCTCGGCGAGCCGCACCTGTTTGTCGGCACGGGTGAACTGGGCGAGGGCTGGCAGCCGGCCTATGCCGCCGCCCAGACCTACCGCCGCGAGGGGGACCTGCTGGTCGCCGAAGTGCCGCTGCAACGGCTGGCGCAAGCCCCTGGCGGAGCCACGCAGCCGGTGCCGGAGACCGTCGAGGCTATCCTCGCCTTTGCCGAGGGCACCGGCGTGCGCTTCAGCGCCAGGCCGGGCGATGTGCCGCTAGAAGGGGCAAGGCCGCTCGCCGGGCCGGAGACACCGGCGCTGTGGGGCCTGCTGCTGGCCGCGTTGGCAGGGGGCGTGATCCTCAACCTCATGCCTTGCGTGTTCCCGATCCTCAGCCTCAAGGCGATCAGCCTGGTCAAGTCGGGCGAGAGCGCGGCGGCCGCGCGGCGTGAAGGGCTGGCCTATACCGCTGGCGCCATGCTTGCCTGCATCGGCCTTGGCGCGCTGCTGCTGGCATTGCGTGCGGCGGGCGAGCAGGTGGGCTGGGCGTTCCAGTTGCAGGAACCGGGCGTGGTTGTGGCCCTGCTGGTGCTCGCTGCCGTGATTACCGCCAATTTTGCCGGCCTGTTTGAACTGCCTGCGCTGCCGCTGACCCGTGCTGGAAGCTCCGGCGGCGGATTTGCCACCGGGCTCCTCGCGGCCTTCGTGGCGACCCCGTGTACCGGGCCATTCATGGCGGCGGCGCTGGGGGCGGCGCTGGTCCTGCCTGCGGCGCAAGCGCTCGCGCTGTTCGCCACGCTGGGGCTGGGGCTGGCGCTGCCGTTCCTCGCCATCGGCCTGTTCCCCGCGCTCCGCCGCCGCCTGCCCAGGCCGGGGCCGTGGATGGAGCGGTTCCGCAAGGCGATGGCGATCCCCATGGGTTTGACCACACTGGCGCTGGTCTGGCTGACCGCGCGGCTCGGCGGGCAGGGCTTTGCACTGGTCGCCATGGTCGCGCTGTTCGGTGTGCTGCTGGCGTTGGTAGTGGTCGGGCGATTGCAGCGCGCGGGCAAGATGGCCTGGCCGGCATTCGGGCTGATCGTCGCCCCGTTCGCGATCTTCGCCGCCTTTGCCTTGCCGGCGAGCCTTGACCGGGGAGCAGCGAGCGAAGCGGAATCGATCCATGATCCGAAACCCTTCGATGCGGGCGAGCTGCGCCGGATCACGCAGGACAAGACCGTCTTCGTGTGGTTTACCGCCGATTGGTGTGTGACCTGCAAGGTGAACGAGCGCGTCGCGATCGAGCGCGAGGCGGTCAGGCAGGCCTTCGATGCCGCGGGGGTCGTGACCATGCGGGGCGACTGGACCCGGGCTGACCCGGAGATCACCGCCTTCCTGGCGGAGCAGGGCGCGGCAGGGGTTCCGCTCTACCTGTGGTACGAACCGGGAGAGGCAGCGAGCCAGTTGCCGCAGGTCCTCACTGCGGAGATGCTGGTGTCGCGGGCGCAGCGGGCGGGCCGTTTAGGGCGCGGCAGCTTGCGAGGAGGTCGACCGGCAACGGGGACGGATTGAGCACTGTTGTCCCCGCACCGGGCACGGTCAGCTCGATACTGACAGGGTCGAGCAGGGCATCGAGGCCGGCACTGCCTGCGCTGATCGACCCCTGCCAGATCCACGCGCGCCCGCTCGGCACCGCATCGACCGGGATGCGCGCCACCAACCGGCTGCCAACCATTGCCGCCAGCGCCTGGGCTTCGCGGTCGGCGGCGGCAAAGCGGGTCAGCCGGACCATCGCATGACCCGGCTTGCCGGTGCATTCGAGCGCGACCAGCGGGGTGTCGCCGGGCTTGCCGTAGATGATCCGCCCTGCCGTCCGGCTCATGGCCCAGCCTGCGCCGGTCGTGTCAGGCGAGGGCGCGCCTTCGCTGGCAAAGCCGCCGGTATCCTCGAGGTCGACCCGCTCGACATATTCGTCGGTCGCCGGCGGCTTGCACGCGGCGAGGAGGGCGAGGGGGAAAATCGCAGCGAGGGTAGGCCGGCTCATGGGCGCCCTATGGCAGGGGACAAGCTGCCGGTAAATCGTCAGGCGGCGCGCTTTTGAACTGACAGTTCAAGCCCCAATGCGCCAAGCACCGCGACAAGCGTTTCCAGCGTCGGGTTCCCGCTTTCAGACAGCGCAGTATAAAGCGCCTGCCGACCGAGGCCGGCCTTCCTGGCAATTTCGGTCATGCCTTTGGAACGCGCGACATCGCCGAGCGCACTGGCAATATGCTTCGCGTCGTTTCCCTCCATCGCCGCCTCGAGATAGTAGAGGATGTCTTCCTCTGTTTCGAGGTGGACGGCAGGATCAAACGGATAGACCTTCAATGCCATCTTCAGCGTCCTTCGCGAGCTGCTTGGCTTTCGCGATATCGCGCGCCTGAGAGCCCTTGTCACCGCCATTCAGCAGGATGATGAGCACATCGTCCCGCCAGATGTAGTAGACGCGATAGCCCGGACCGAAATGCAAGCGTAGTTCTTGCACCCCGTTGCCTACGGATTTCGTGTCTCCGGCATTACCGCTGGCGAGGCGCTTCAACCGGTCATCAATCCTCAACCGGGCTTTCCGGTCGGGTAGTTTACTCAACCAGTTGCGGAAAACCGCCGTCTGGAAAATCATCACTTGGCCAAATTGACCGAGCGAATCTCGTGAATCATTCATGGCAGCATCCTCGACGCAAATTGCGAGTTAGCGTTGCCTCACGATCCACGTGGCTCGACGTCTTAACTCACCTTCTACAGGAGGCGGAGCTGATTGACGTGTCCTGCATATAGGACAAAAACATCATTTCAGCAAGGGGAATTTTTACCGCCCCCACTTCCGCTGCGTCTTCCCATACCGCATCTTCCGCGTCCCCGGCTTGCCCTCGTTGCTCCGCCCGACCAGCGGCGCCTTCTTCTCGCCATCCGGTATGCCGAGCTCGTCGGCTTCCAGCTTGCGGATTTCGTCGCGCAGGCGGCCGGCTTCCTCGAATTCGAGATCGGCGGCGGCGGCGCGCATCTTCTTTTCCAGTTCCTCGATGTAGGCGCGCAGGTTGTGGCCGACCAGGTTGTTGGCGCCCTCCGCATCGATCTCTACCAGCACCCCGTCGCGTGAAGCAGTGTCGGCGACGATATCCGCGATCTGGCGCTTGATCGTCTGGGGGGTGATGCCGTGTTCCTCGTTGTAGGCACGCTGCTTTTCGCGCCGACGATCGGTTTCGGCGATGGCGCGTTCCATGCTGCCGGTCATCCGGTCGGCATAGAGAATCACGCGGCCATCGACATTGCGCGCGGCGCGGCCGATGGTCTGAATCAGTGAGGTTTCGCTGCGCAGGAAGCCCTCCTTGTCGGCGTCGAGAATGCAGACCAGCCCGCATTCGGGAATGTCGAGGCCCTCTCTGAGCAGGTTGATCCCGATCAGCACATCATAGACCCCGAGGCGCAGGTCACGGATCAGCTCGATACGTTCGAGCGTCTCGACGTCGCTGTGCATGTAGCGCACGCGCACGCCCGCTTCGTGCATGAACTCGGTCAGGTCTTCCGCCATCCGCTTGGTCAGCGTGGTGACGAGCGTGCGGTAGCCGTTCTTCGCGGTGGCGAGGCATTCCTGGATGCAGTCCTGCACCTGGTCCTCGACCGGGCGGATCTCCACCGGCGGGTCGATCAGCCCGGTCGGGCGGATCACCTGTTCGGCGAAGACCCCGCCGGACTGCTCCATTTCCCATCCGCCGGGGGTGGCGGAGACAGCGATGGTCTGCGGACGCATCGCGTCCCATTCGTTGAACCGCAGCGGGCGGTTGTCGATGCAGCTCGGCAAGCGGAAGCCGTATTCGGCCAGTGTCAGCTTGCGGCGGTGGTCCCCCCGCGCCATCGCTCCAATCTGTGGCACGGTCTGGTGGCTTTCATCGACGAACAGCAGCGCATTTTCCGGAAGATATTCGAACAGCGTTGGCGGTGGTTCGCCCGGCAGGCGCCCGGTAAGGAAGCGACTGTAGTTCTCGATCCCGGCGCAGGAACCGGTCGCGGCGATCATCTCCAGGTCGAAGTTGGTCCGCTGCTCCAGCCGCTGGTGCTCCAGCAGCTTGCCTTCTGCCTCAAGCTCCTTGAGCCTCTCGGCCAGTTCGAACCGGATCGCTTCGGCCGCCTGTTTCATGGTGGGGCCGGGGGTGACGTAGTGCGAATTGGCATAGACGCGCACTTTCTCCAGGCTGGCGCCCTTCTTGCCGGTCAGCGGATCGAACTCGGCGATCTCCTCGATCTTGTCGCCGAAAAAGCTGATCCGCCAGGCCATGTCCTCGTAGTGGCTGGGGAAGATCTCGAGGTTGTCGCCGCGCACCCGGAAGTTGCCACGCTGGAACGCGGCGTCGTTGCGCTTGTACTGCAGCGCGACCAGCTTGCGGATGATCTCGCGCTGGTCCTCGCTCGCGCCCACTTTCAGGTCGAAGATCATCGCCGAGTAGGTTTCGACCGAGCCGATGCCGTAAAGGCAGCTGACCGAAGCGACGATGATGACATCATCGCGTTCGAGCAGCGCCCGGGTGGCCGAGTGGCGCATCCGGTCGATCGCCTCGTTCACCGAGCTTTCCTTCTCGATGTAGGTATCGCTGCGCGGCACGTAGGCTTCGGGCTGGTAGTAGTCGTAGTAGCTGACGAAATACTCGACCGCGTTGTTGGGGAAGAAGCTGCGGAATTCGCCGTAGAGCTGGGCGGCGAGGATCTTGTTCGGCGCGAGGACGAGGGCAGGGCGCTGCAGTTCCTCGATCACCTTGGCCATGGTGAAGGTTTTGCCGCTGCCGGTCACGCCCAGCAGCACTTGCGTCTGCTCCCCGTCGCGCGCGGCGGCGGTGAGTTCCGCAATCGCGGTCGGCTGGTCGCCGCTGGGGCTGTATTCGCTGACCAGCTCGAAGCGCTTGCCCCCCATCGACTTGTCCGGCCGCGCAGGCCGGTGCGGAGTGAAGGTGCCGGAAGTGTCGGGCTCTTCCAGCCCGCGACGGATGACGAGTTCGGCCATGGGCACGGATATGGCCGTTCACGGTGCGTTCTGCAATCATGATTGACGAACAGCAAATGTCATTTGGCCCGGCAGGCGGCGCTTGCTAGCATGATCGCGGATCTGAACATGGGCGGGATTTCTGGCGATGCGCTGGCAGCTTGCGATCATCTCATTTGCAACGGGGCTCCTGCCGGTGCCTGCGCTGGCCGAGACCGCTCCGGTCACTTTGACCGGGCCGCTGGCCGCCGCAGTGGAGCAGAGTTCGGCAACCCCGGGCATCGACGCGGACGAGGCAGCAGCCATTCTCGGCGTCATCCTTGCAGGAAGTTCGGCTGACCCTGCCAATGCAATCAGCGCGGAAGAAAACGCCCTGCTTGGCGCACTGGCCCAGGCGCGCGCGCCGTTCGCGGTAACGGTCGACGGGCGGCAATTGACCATTGGCCCGCTCCAGCCAGACGCAGCCCGGTTCATGGATCTGGCGTTCCGTGGCAGTCCGGAGCTCCCCGCCGCGCTGGAGGCCGGCAATACCGAGGCCTTGCTCCATCTGGCACGGGTTTATGGCCTGCCGCAGCAGGTGCTCGTGAACCAGTCGCGCAACCTGATGGCGGACGACCTGATGAAGGCCTGGCGAGCCAGCAGCTTCGGCAATTCCTACGAGCCCCTCAGGGAAAAGCTGCGCGTGGCATCGCAGCTCTATGAAGCCGCCCCGCCAGCTACGGCCAAGGCGGGCCGCCGCCTGCTCTACAGCGCCATGGACATGGTGGACCGGCAGGCCAACGGCAGCGTTCCGGACCATTTGTACAGCTGGTTGAAGCAATAGCCGCCGAGGTCTGGCCATTGCCAGTCAGACCATGGCATTTCGCGTTTGGCCGCCAGGCTCGTACTTGCTAGCCTCGCCTTTTCCATGACCACCCTGAGGAGGGGAATACGATGACGCGATACCTGTTGATCCCGTTCGGCGCGCTGGCGCTGGCTTCCTGTGGCAGCGAGCCATCAGGCCCGCCGAGCGCGGACGAGGTGGTCAAGGCGGCCGAAAATCTCGTCAAGCCGACCCCGGGTCTCTACCGCAGCACGGCCAACATCACCGAGTTCGAAATTCCCGGGCTGCCGCCGGAGCAGGCGGCCCAGATGAAGGGCATGCTCGGCTCCTCCGCCAACCAGACCAGCGAATCCTGCCTTACCCCGGAACAGGCCGAGGATGGCTTCAAGTCCATGGCCAAGCAGCTGGGCGAGGGCACGCAAGGGGTGAAGTGCGAGTTCGCCAAGTTCGATGCCGCCGGTTCGAAGCTCGATGCCGACCTTACCTGCACCGGCCCGGGCGGGGTCAACGTGACGATGGAAATGGACGGCGATATCGAGCCGACCAGCAGCGTGATGACCATGAAGATGACGCAAAAGAGCGCGGCCATCCCGGGCGGCGAAGTGCGCATGGCGATGGAAGTGAAGTCCGAGCGGATCGGCGACTGCAAGTAACCGGGACGGGCGCGGGTCGCGGGCTATTCTGGCCCCGGCCCCGCGCTTTCGTTGCAGTTTCAAGACAAGCCACCCGTTCAGGTGGCATTCGGGCGCGGGCGCCATATATTGCCGTTTGATGGCAACCCGTCCCGCCCCGTCCGCGTTCGCGAACCTGCCTGCCTCGCGCGAGGAATTCGCGCGGCGGCTGGAACTGGCGCGCGAGCCGGTCGAGGAAGCGGCGGCGCGCCCTCCGCTGCGGCGGCTGGCGGGCGAACTTGATGTCCTGCTCGAGCCGGTCCGCCGCCCGTTCCGCCAGATCGTCGTGGTGCCTGCGGCGCACCCGCAGACGGTCATGCTGCTGCCTGGTTTCGCGACCCACCCGATCAGGATGCGCTACCTCGCGCGCCAGCTCGAACGGGCCGGGCACAAGGTCAAGCGCTGGGGCATGGGGTTCAACCTCGGACCCACGCAGGAGAACCTCGCCTTCCTCGAAGCCCGCCTGGAGGAAATCCACGCCCGTTACGGGCGTGACGTCGTGCTGGTCGGGTGGAGCCTCGGCGGCCTGTTCGCGCGCGAGCTGGCCAAACGCCGCCCTGAACTGGTCGCCAAGGTGGTGACCATGGGCACGCCCTTCAGCGGCAATCCGCGCGCCAACAATGCCTGGCGGATCTACCAGTTCGTCGCCGGCCACCGGGTCGACCAGCCGCCGGTCGAAACGGTAGTGGCGGAAAAGCCCCCGGTCGAGACCGTCGCCCTCTGGAGCCCGCGCGACGGCATCGTCAGCCCGCGCAGCTCGCGCGGACTGGCGTGGCCGGGGCGGCGGGGGTGACCGTTTCGCCGGGGGCCGGGCGTGGGGCCATTGCGCTTTCATGGGCGCCCGATTTGCTCCCCCCCCCGGCGCTGCGGGGGTCGCGCCGCCGCCGCCGGCGCCGGCCGCCGGC
>JAHDXX010000262.1 GCA_023384025.1 Sphingomonadaceae bacterium | reverse complement strand
TGGTCGCGCCCACGCCGCCGCCCTGGTTCCAGCCGCCACCGCCAGAGCCACCACCCGAGCCGGCTCCGCCACCCGATGCGCCGCTGCCCTGGTTCCAGTTGCCGCCGCCGCGCTGGCCACCGCCACCACCGCCGCCACCGCCCTGGGCACCATCGAGCATGGTCATGACCGCATTCGGCCCGCGCAGCACGACTTCGGTCGAATAGCGGTCATTGCCGTTCTGGTCCTGCCACTTGCGGGTCTGCAGCTGGCCTTCGAGATAGACCTTGCTGCCCTTGCGCAGGAACCGCTCGGCCACGCCCGCCAGACCTTCGTTGAAGATCGCGACAGTGTGCCACTCAGTGCGTTCCTGGCGCTCGCCCGAATTGCGGTCTTTCCAGGTTTCCGTGGTGGCAACGCGCAGGTTGCACACCTTGCCGCCGTTCTGGAACGAGCGGACTTCCGGGTCCGCCCCGAGATTGCCGATCAGCATGACCTTGTTGAGTGATCCGGCCATTTGTGCGCCCTTTCGCTAAAGCCCGAGCGCAGTGGCGCCCCAGAAAGTGATTCCCGCGAAGATATAGGCGAGCGCGAACAGGTAGGCCAACATCACACCGGGCCATTTCCACCCGTTAGTTTCGCGCCGGGCGACCGCGATGGTGGAAATGCACTGCGGCGCGAACACGAACCAGGCGAGGAAGGCGAGCGCGGTCGGCAGGCTCCAGCGCTTGGCGATCTCGACCCCGAGCGCGGCACTGGCGGCTTCCTCGTCTTCCGAATCGACCGCATAGGTCGTGGCGAGGCTCGACACCGCGACTTCGCGTGCCGCCATCGCGGGGACCAGCGCCAGCGTCATCTCGCGGTTGAACCCGATCGGTTCGAACACCGGGTGCATGGCCGTGGCAAGCTGCCCGGCATAGGAAGCGTCGAGCTGGCTTTCGTCCTCGCCTGCCCGCGGGAACGTGAGCAGCAGCCACAGCGCAATGGTCACGACGAAAATGATCGAACCGGCACGGCGCAGGAACACCCAGGCGCGCTGCCACAGGCCGATCAACAGGTCCTTGAGCAAGGGCAACTGGTAGCGCGGCAATTCCATGATGAAGCCGCTCGCAGCGCCCTTGGTCACTGTCCGTCGCAGGACCAGCGCGGCCCCCATCGCTCCGACAATCCCTGCAACATAGAGCGCAAACAGGACGAGCCCCTGCAGTCCCACACCCGGCCCGACGCTGGTTGCCGGAATCACGGCGGCGATAATCACTGCATAGACGGGCAGGCGCGCCGAACAGGTCATCAGCGGGGCGATCAGGATCGTGGTCAGCCGGTCCTTCGGGTCGGCAATGCTGCGGGTGGCCATGATCCCGGGGATGGCGCAGGCAAAGCTCGACAGCAGCGGGATGAAGCTGCGGCCCGACAGGCCGACTCCGGCCATCATCCGGTCCATCAGGAATGCCGCACGGGCCATGTAGCCGGTTGCCTCCATCACCAGGATGAACGCGAACAGGATCACGATCTGCGGCAGGAAGACCACCACCGATCCGACCCCGGCGATCACCCCTTCGGTCAGGAAATCGCGCCCGATGCCCGGCGCCATAGCACCCTTGATCGCATCCGAAGCCATCGCGGCAAGCGCTTCCAGCCCGTCGGCAAAGGGCGATGCCCAGGCGAACACGGCCTGGAACATCACGAACAGCAGGCCGAACAGGATCACCGGACCCAGCCACGGGTGCAAAAGTACCTTGTCGAGCCCGGCATGGACCATGTGCGCGCCAGAGCGTGACAGGATCGCCGCCTTGGCGATGTTGCGCGCGGTGAGACGCCGCTCGGGCAGGGTGACATGCGGATTGGGCTGGCGGCTGGTGCCCTCGGCAGCAGCAACGGCCGCGGCCAGCTCTGCCAGACCCTTGCGGCGCACTGCGACGGTCGGCACCACCGGCACCCCCAGCGCGGAGGACAGCGCCGCCGGATCGATCACCAGCCCGTCGCGCTCGGCAAGGTCCATCATGTTGAGCGCCACCACCACGGGCAGGCCGACTTCGATGACTTCCTGCGCGAACACGAGATGGTGCTCGAGATTGGCGGCATCGAGCACCGCGATCAGGACATCGGGTTGCGCTTCGCCCGGAAGCTCGCCGTGTACGACCTTGCGGGTCACTTCCTCGTCCGGACTGGTCGAATCGAACGAATAGGCCCCCGGAAGGTCAATCAGGGTTGCCACCTGACCGTCACCGAGGACCAGGCGACCGGCTCGCCGCTCGACCGTGACGCCGGGATAGTTGGCAATCTTCTGCCGCGCGCCGGTCAGCGCAGTGAAAAGCGCACTCTTGCCGGCATTGGGGTTGCCAACCAGCGCAGCAATGCGGGCAGGGTTCACAGGGCCTCCACAGTCATGGCGGCGGCATGGACGCGGCGCAGTGCCACGGTCATGGTGCCGACTTGCACCGCCAGCGGATCGCGCCCGGCAAACACCCCGCGGTGGACCACTTCGACCTCAGCCCCTTCATCGAGGCCAAGCGCGCGCAGGCGCTTGCCTTCTTCGGGGGCCAGCACGGCCCAGTCCACAGCAGTGATGCGCGCGGCGATTCCGCGCCCGAGCAGATCGAGCGTCATGGGGCATGCGCTATGGCATCATCCACCCAATTGCAACTGATTATCAATAAGAGAAAGTCAACGCGCGGGGTAACGCAACCGGCCGAGGAAACGGGTCACGCTGAAGCTTTCCCGCTCCGGATTGAGCCACTTCGCCTTGGCCTGCTCGAACCGCATGATCCCGTCGATCCGGCGATCCAGGAAGGCGAGCGTGTCAGCCTTGCCCTCGCTCTCGTCGCCGACGAACACCGCCAGCGTCGCAGCGTAGATCGAGGCAAGGATGGTCCGCTTGGTGTAGTGGTTGTAATCGGTCGCCGTGTCCCCCGCGAGACGCCACATCACATCGGCCGAGTTCCAGCCCATTCTGAGTGAGCGCGCAGCATTGTGCGGCATGGCCATGATCGCCAGCGCACGGCGCAGCGCCTCTTCATTGCCCACCATGGCATCGAGCCGGAACCCGACCAGTGCCCGGATCCGCTCGCGGATCTTCATCGCCGCAATCCGTTCGGGCGGGAACGCGGCAACCATCGCCGCGTCGACCGAGGCAATCCATGCCCCGATCATGTCCATCGCCCCGCCGGGATAGGCCAGCATGGCGACATCGGGATTGGCCCCGACCGATTCCGCAGCCGAGCGGACCGCAGCCTCGCTCCAGCCATCGAAAATGGCGGATTCAGCCACCGCTGGCGCCAGCGCCAGCCGCAGCTCGTCAAGCGTCAGATCGGTGAAATCAGTCATGGTCAGAACGACGGGCCGTAGGTCTTGTCGCCGCCCTTCTTCTTGCGTTCCTCGTCGGCGCGCTCCAGCTCGGC
>JAHDXX010000261.1 GCA_023384025.1 Sphingomonadaceae bacterium | reverse complement strand
CTGGTCAGGGTAGGTGGCCGCATACGGCATCCAGTGGGCAACCTGCCACCAGGCACAGCCGCCGCCGATCATCGCGACCATCCCGACCGCGGCGAGCGCGCGCGACTTCCAGCCAAATCCCTTGCGTTTGCGACCCATGACCCTCTTGTCCCTGTCCGGACTTTGCGCCCGCGATTCCTGTCAGCCCTTGATATGGAGGACGCAGATCAGCGTGAACAGCCTGCGGGCCGTGGCAAAGTCGGTCTCGACCTTGCCTTCCAGGCGCTCGAGCAACAGCTCGGCGGCCTCGTTGTGAATGCCCCGGCGCGCCATGTCGATCGTTTCGATCTCGGTCGGGGTCGCCTTGCGAATCGCCTGGTAGTAGCTGTCGCAGATAGCGAAATACTCGCGGATCGGGCGGCGGAACCGGGCCAGGCCCAGCAGCAGCATTTCCAGCGGGTTGTCGGCATCGTCGCGCACGTCGAGCGCCAGCCGCCCGTCCTGCACCGAGAGCCTGAGGCGATAGGGCCCGTTGTGCCCGGCCGCTGCTGCGCGGCACGGCTTGAAGGTGTTTTCCTCGATCAGGTCGAAGATCGCCACCCGCCGTTCCTGCTCGACGTCGGCATTGCGCCAGAGGATGGTATCCTCGTCGAGCGCGACGTGGCTGATACGCCAGGAAGGGGGCGGAGCGGACATGACAGGCGGTGCTTTCGCAGATGCGCAGGGGGCGGGGCAAGTGTTTCGATAATCATCCCCGATATCCACACGCGGATATGGCTTTCCGGCATCGCCCCGGCCTTGCGATGCGCCGCGCCCGCGCCCACAAGGCGGCCATGTCCGATCAGGAACTCCTTGTCCGTACCGAATCGCCTGCGCTGCCACAGGGGCGCAGCCTGCCCGCCAACGTGGAAGCGGAAGCCGCTTTCCTGGGTGCGGTCCTGATCGACAACTCGGTGATCGAAGACTTGCCGGTCGGCTTGCGGCACGATCATTTCTTCGAACCGCTGCACCAGCGCATCTACGAGCGGGTGCTGACTCTGATTGATCGCAACGCGGTGGTCACCCCGGTCACGCTCAAGCCCTATTTCGAAGCCGATCCGGCAATGCGCGAGCTCAGCCAGGAAATGGGCGGGATCACCTATCTCGCCCGCCTGACGGCCGACGGCCATGGCCTGCTTGCCCCGCGCGAGCTGGCCCAGCAGATCTACGACCTGGCCCTGCTGCGCCAGCTTGTGACCGTGGGGCGCGAACTGGTCGAAGGCGCGCTCGACACCTCGCAGGACACTTCGCCCAAGGAACGGATCGAGCAGGCCGAGGCGGAGCTTTACCGGGTGGCCGAAGGCGCCACCACCAGCAGCGAAGCGATGAGCTTCAAGGAAGCCTCGATGGGTGCGCTGGGGCTGGTCCAGGCCGCGCTCAATTCCGGCGGGAAATTCTCCGGCAAGACCACCGGGCTCGATTCGATCAACGAGAAGACCTCGGGCCTGCACAATTCCGACCTCGTGATCCTCGCCGGGCGGCCCGCGATGGGCAAGACCTCGCTCGCAACCAACATCGCGTTCAATTGCGCGGTCCGCTACATGGCCGATCAGGCCGCCGGGATCGAACATTCGGCCGGTGCCCCGGTTGCCTTCTTCAGCCTGGAAATGAGCGCTGACCAGCTCGCCACGCGTATCCTTGCCGAACAGGCGGAGATTTCCAGCGAGCTGCTGCGCTCGGGCAAGCTCACCCGCGACGAGTTCCAGCGCCTGTCGTTCAAGAGCCAGGAACTGCACGAGCTGCCGCTGTTCATCGACGACACTCCGGCGCTGACCATTGCCGGGATTCGCGCCCGCGCGCGGCGGTTGAAGCGGCGGCATGACATCGGGCTGGTGGTTGTCGACTACCTGCAACTGCTGCAGGGCTCGGGCCGCGCCAACGACAACCGCGTCAACGAGATTTCCGAGATCAGCCGCGGGCTCAAGGCGCTGGCCAAGGAACTGCACGTGCCGGTGATCGCGCTGTCGCAGCTCAGCCGTGCGGTCGAAAGCCGCGAGGACAAACGCCCGCAGCTGGCGGATCTGCGCGAATCCGGCTCGATCGAGCAGGACGCGGACATGGTGTGGTTCATCTTCCGCGAGGAATACTACCACAACGCCTCGCGGCCCGACATGCCCGACGCAACCAGTTCGGAAGAGCAGCAGCGCAAGTATCGCGAGTGGGAAGAACGCCACGAGCAGCTGGTCGGCAAGGCAACGCTGATCGTGGCCAAGCAGCGCCACGGCTCGACCGGCAACGTGCCGCTCCATTTCCAGAGCGAGTTCACCAAGTTCAGCTCGCCCGCGACGCGCGACTATTCCGATTACGAGTGATATTGGTTCACTTGCGTGAACCGTCATACCTCCCACCCCGCCTCCCCACCCGGCCACCAATGATACCATCAGGCTATGGTGGCCGGGTGGGGAAGCGGGGTGGGAGGTATGAGACAAGCTCAACGAGCTTGCACATGAACCCTACAACCCGAGGTTGAGCCTGCGGCTGACGGTATAGTCGACCACTGTCACCAGGAACCACGACAGGCCCCAGCGCACCCTGTTCCACAGCGTCGCCCGGCGGCGGTGCTCGGGGAGAGTGATCTCGTCCGAGTGGGCCAGATGTCCGTCCACGAAGGCGCGCATCCGCTCGGCCAGCGCGGCATCCTCGATCCGCAGCATCAGTTCCATGTTGAGGAACAGGCTCCGCATGTCGAAATTGGCGCTGCCGATATAGGTCACGTCGTCGACCACGATCAGCTTGGTGTGCAGCTTGCACGGGGCGAATTCCCAGATCCGCACCTTGCGCTTGAGCAGGTAGGTGTAGAGCGAGCGGGTCGCGCCGATGGTGGCGGCGTTGTCGCTCTTGCCTGCGAGCACGAGGCGGGCCTCGCCGGTCTTGCCGATCCGGGCGATCCGCCGGAGCAGCCCCGCCGATGGCGAGAAATAGGCCATGACCATGTCGAGACGCGATCCGGCCCGCAGGTCCTGCCCGATTGTCCGTGCCCAGCCGGACAGGCCCTCGGTCGGCCCGCCGATCAGCAGGCGGACCGGGCCGGTGCCGCCGTCCCATCCGCGCACCTGACGGCGGATGGCGAGCAGTTGCTGGCGCCGGTCGGCCAGCCATCCTTCCAGCGCGCCGTACCAGCGGGTCAGCTCGCTGACCGCCGAGCCTTCGATGCCAATGCCCATGTCGCGCCACCCGTCCGCTTCAGGCGGATCGAAATAGCCGCGTTCGATGTTGAACCCGCCGATCATGGCGCGCTGTTCGTCCGCGATGACCATCTTCTGGTGGTTGCGGATCAGGTAGCGGCGGCCAAAGCGGGGAGTGAACACGTGATAGCGCCCGCCGGCCGCGCGGAATTCGGCGAAGAAAGGCGAATCCTCGTCAGCAGAAGCACCGAAACCGTCGACGATC
>JAHDXX010000260.1 GCA_023384025.1 Sphingomonadaceae bacterium | reverse complement strand
GTTACAACTATGCGCTTTCGTTGCTTGGCCAGGGCAAGGCCGAGGAATCCCTGCCGTTGTTTGAAGAGGCGCTTCCGCTGCAGCTGGCAGAGGAACAAAGCGGCATGTTCAGGTTCAGTGCCCAGGATGACACGATCATCCTGTTGACCACGCTGGCCCGTGCCCGGGCACAAGTGGCGGGTCAGGAGCTGGCCGGGTTCGAGGCGGCCCGCGAAGCGAGCGAACGCCTGCGTGCCCGGCAGCGCGCCCGGCTGGACCGGGCGACGCAGACTTCGTCACCCAGCGCCGCCATCGCCAAGGCTATGGCCCGTGGCAATCGGCGCGATCCGCTTGCCTCGGCCTACGACATGGCGCTGTTCGCCGGCTGGGCCGCGCGGGAGTTCGGGGCGGAACCCTACGATTACGCATTCCGCGCGGCACAGGACCTGACGCTCAACGATGCGGGCAACGCGATCAGCGATGCCGCTGCGCGCAGTATTGCCGGGGCGGGTCCGCTTGGCGACCTTGTGCGTGAACGGCAGGATGTGGCAGCGGCGATCGTTACCGGCACCGAAGCATTCCGCAGCGCTTCGCTTGGTACCGATACTGCGGCCGCTGCCGAACTGCGCGCGCGGATCGACACCCTTGGCGCGCGGCTGGCGGGGCTGGATGCGCAGTTGGAGCAGGATTTTCCCGGCTACCGCGATTTGGTCGCGCCGCAGTCGATCGCAGTGGCCGATCTCCAGCAACTGCTCGGCCCGGATGAAGCCCTGCTCATGACGCTGCCTTCGGAAGGGGCGCAATATGTCTTCGCCATCTCGGCGACCGGGTCCGGCTGGCACAAGGTTGAAGGAGGTGCTGCCTTCGTCGGCAAGTCGGTCGACCGGCTCAAATGCCGGATTGACGAGGCGACCTGCAGCGTCGCGGAACTCGACGCGGCGCTGGCAGTGGAAGAACGGTCCGCTGCAACGCTGATCGACACCTACTATCCCCGGTTCGACCGGGCGGCGGCGCATGAACTGTACCAGCGCCTGGTTGCGCCGGTGGCTGACGTGCTGCCGAAAGGCGGGCGGGTGTATACCGTCACGAGCGGCCCGATTGCCGGGCTGCCCCTGCCGGTGCTGGTCGTGTCTCCGCCTGCTGGCGATCCGGAGAGCGGCGAGGCAGAGGAATTGCAGGCGACCGACTGGCTCGGTCGACACTTCGCCTTCGTCAGCCTGCCATCCGTATCCGCACTCCGGCTCGCGCGGATGCGGCAGGGTGCGGCGGCGGAAGGGGCGGGGCAGCTACCGCTAGTTGCCTACGGCGCGCCGGTTCTGCTCGGAGCGGGCGATGCGGCAGCGCGCGGTGGGCAGGACGGGCGGCGCAAGCGCGGCGGGGCGAACGCGCGGGCGGCAGACCTCACGGCGATTGTCGGCGGCCGAACGATGGCTTCGGTCGAGAAGCTGAGGCGGCTTGACCCGCTACCGGGTACACTCGCCGAACTGCGCAGCCTCGCTGCCAGCATCGGCCGGGGCAGTGGTGCGCGCGTGGGTTCGGACGCGACCGAGAGTGCGGTCAAGGCCGACCGCGACTTGCCCCGCGCCGAGACGGTGGTCTTTGCTACGCACGGCCTCCTCCCGAACGAACTGGGTCTCGGGTCTGAACCCGGTCTCGTCCTCACGCCGCCTGTCACTGCTTCCGCACTGGACGACGGGTTGTTGACTGCCAGTGAAGCGGCTGCGCTTTCGCTCAGCGCGCGTTGGGTGGTGCTGTCCGCCTGCAACACGGCCACACCGGCATCGTCGGAGAGCGGAGGGGAGTCGCTGTCGAGCCTCGCGCGCAGCTTCCTCTATGCCGGGGCGCGCAACCTGCTTGCGAGCCACTGGCGGGTGGCGGACGATGCCACCGCGACGCTCACCGCCGAAGTCCTGACCAACCGCGAGGCGACCCCGGCGCGCGCGCTGGCGACCGCGATGGACACGATCCGCTCGGGCCGCCGCCCTGACGGCAGTGCGGTCGAGGGATGGCAGCCGCACTGGGCGCACCCGGCCAGCTGGGCGCCGTTCACGCTGATCACCAACCGCGACGGTGACTAGCGTCAGGGCGCTTCGACCTGCTGCCACAGCTCGATCTTGACCCCGTCCGGATCGAGCAGCCAGGCGAACTTGCCGTAGCCTTCGTCGACATGGCCGAGGATCTCGACCCCCTTGGCCTTGAGCTGTTCGACCATGCCGTCGCAGTCGTCCACGCGCAGGTTGATCATGAACCCGCCCGTGCCAGGCCTGATGTACTGGTCGTCGCTGAAGTGGCTGATCAGCGAGTAGGGCACCTCGCAGGTCTCCTCCGACCACGCCAGTTGCGGGCCGTAGTCGCCGTCGATCCCGAGCACGTCGCGGTACCACGCCCGTGTCGCTGCCGGGTCCTTCACCACGTAGAACACACCGCCAAGGCCGGTCACTTTCGCCATCTCAACCCTCCTTCGCCTGTTGCGTCATCCGGCTGACCAGCACGATCGCCAGCCACGCCGCCGCGAACCCGGGCACGATCTCGTAGAGCCCCGCGTCCAGCCCCGGGAGCGCCTTGTTCCACCCCAGCGCGATCCAGCCCGCGACCGTGCCCGCACCCGTGACCAGCCCCGCAACCGCACCGGCACCGGTCATCCGGTCCCATGTCAGCGCGAGGATCACCAGCGGCCCGAACGCCGCGCCGAACCCGGCCCAGGCGTTGGACACGAGGCCGAGCACCCCGCTGCCCGGATCGGCCGCAATCGCGATCGCCGCCAGCGCGACCAGCAGCACGCTTGCCCGGCTGACGGTGACGGCCTCCCGCTCGCTGCACTCCCGCCGCAGGAACAGGCGGTACATGTCCTCCGTCAGGCTGCTCGAGGCGACCAGCAGCTGCGAGCTCACCGTGCTCATGATCGCAGCGAGCAGGGCTGCGAGCAGGAACCCGGTCACCAGCGGGTGGAACAGCAGGTCGGCGAGGACGATGAACACCGTCTCCGGGTCCTCCAGCGCGATCCCGTTGCGCACCATGTAGGCGCGCCCCGCCAGCCCCACGCCGATCGCGCCGACCAGGCACACGCCCATCCACGCCATCCCGATCCGCCGCGCGACCGGCACTTCGGCGACGCTGCGCAGTGCCATGAAGCGGACGATGATGTGCGGTTGCCCGAAGTAGCCCAGGCCCCATGTCACCGCGCTCACGAACCCGAGCAGGGTCAGTCCGTGCGTCAGGCTGAGGAACCCCTCCTGCGGCACCGCCAGCACGCTGCCGCCCGCGCTCCCGCCCTCTCCGAACAGGACCACCAGCGGCATCAGCACCAGTGCCACCAGCATGATGCACCCTTGCACGAAGTCGGTCAGGCTCACCGCGAGGAACCCGCCGACCATGGTGTAGGCCAGCACCACCCCGGCGATGACCCACACGCCGAGCATGTAGTCGTCCATCCCCGCCGCGCTGCCGAGAACGCCCGCGCCCACGTAGGGGATACCGAC
>JAHDXX010000259.1 GCA_023384025.1 Sphingomonadaceae bacterium | reverse complement strand
TTGTAGCCGCCGCTGACGTCGCGGCGCGTATCGAGAACCTGCATGTTCATGGGGAAATCTCCATGACGGGCGGCCGGGAGCCTCTCTCCCAACCCTCATCCCGTCATGGCGAAGCCCGCCACCCTCTCACTCTCACCTGCTCATGACCGCAGTCGCGCGAGCGGCGAGCGAGATCGCCCAAACAGGAAACCGCACCCTGATGGAGGCGGTGGTCGCTATCCCGCTCGTGCAGGCGGCGAGCCGGGGCCTGTCGGCTTGCCACGCCTGCGCATGCCACCATGACCGCCGGTTCAGCGTGCGTGCGGGGCCCCACATCAAACGCCGCGCCCGCAGGAGTGCGCCGGAACGGCGCGCGGGACCGAGCGCGTCATCAGCCCCGCTCCGCTTTTCGGGGCGTTGCGGGGTGTCCCCGCATGAAGGGGTAGGCGGAGACAGCGCAGCGGCTCCGGCTCAGGGGAAGGCCTTCCCCCTCATATTCCTAATTCGACAGAGGCTGTGTCATCGATCTCGCTGGATTCACTACCCAGCGTAATGCTTGTCCTTGACATGTATGGCTGGAAGTCGGGCAAGAGCGACATGATACTGCCGTCAGTCTGCAGAAACTCATGAGCAGCGCCCGGGATCAGGTCCGGGTCGAGCGGTATGCGAGCATTGGGATTGTGCAGGACGACTGCTCCTTCGATCCAGCTTTCGGAATATTCCGGATCCCGAACGTCATGACAGAAATCTGTCGGTCGCGGGTCGTCTGGATTGAGTTCGCCGCGCGCAATGCCCGAGCGCACCATGTGGACATCCCGATTGCCAAAGCCAGCAATGTAGCCAAGCCGATTGAATTTGGTGATTGTGCCTTGGGGATTGAGCAAAACGGCGCTCACATTCTCGGCTTCGGGCAACCCAAAAAAGTTCGACGCCTCCCGGGCATTCCCATAGACATGCTCTTCGAGGCGCTCGATCTTGCGCGCGCCATCGACAATCGAATGGCGGACACCGAACACATATTCGGTTGCCAGGGGCACAATGCGTGTCATGGCCGCAGGCGCGTGAAAATCCTGCAGGGCGATGACAAACGGAGCGCCGTCTACTCCGTCCACATCCCAGTAGCGCTGGTTATGGTAGAGTTTTCGAGTGAGAGCGCGGGCCAGTTTGATCTGAACGTAGTTCTCAAGGTACGCTTGCATTTCGGCGTCAGTTTTTGGGTCCGGTGCCGCACCAACCTGCGGTGGATTTGCAGTTGTTGCCTCAATGGCGATGCAGCCTGCCGGGCTCGATAGAAGCAGATCGGGCACCGCTACGCCTTCTTCATGCGCATATCCAAGCTCGGTGAAGGTCGCGAACAGATACAGCTCCCAAAGCCTGGGATCGAAGCCGGTCGTTTGAAACTGCTCGACGAAATTACCGTCTGCGTCTTCGAAGAATGGCATCATCGCGCCGATCAGCTCGCGGGCGGGCGAATACCGCTCTTCGCTGCTGAGCGTTTTGAAAGTCTTGTTGATGCGGTCGTCCGCGACGATCGGAGTGAAGAAATCCAGGGGAACGCCTTGTTCGTCTCCTTGATGATAGGATTCATCCGGGAGCGCAGCGTGCTTCTCAAGCGCCATTGCAAGCCGCTCTCTCGCATCATCGAAGCTTGGCAACGAGACGTCTTGATCGATTGCTCGAAAGCGGCCCCGCCCGTCTCGGCCCAATACGATCCAACCGTAATCTCGGTCGAACCGGTCCCAAGTAATGAGACCAAGCAGGCGTTCATCGTCGGTGGCAAACCAGCCAGCCTCCTGGATGATCAGGACGATCGCCGGCAGACGGGTGTATCCTGCAAGTGCGTCGAAGCGCTTCTGACTAATTGTGATCATGATCTGAGCAATTGCAGTTATTTGGGTTTTTGTGTCCAGTGCCGCGATGACAGACGCGGCTAAAGCGAAAATGAAGTGCATCGATATCGACAGGCTGCAACCTGGCGACATCATCCTTACTGCCAGCAAGAGCCCGACCGGCAAACTGGTCCGAACGGCGAGTAGTGGGGACGTGTCTCATGCGATGATCTGTGTTCAACACGGGTCGATAATCGACTCTACGTCCGAAGGCGTGCAAGCCCGTAATCTTCAGCGCGAGTTATTTCGCAACGACGAGCAGGTGAGCGCTTTCCGCTTGCGCGCGGGCTTGCCGCTGCTTGAAATGCAGAAAGTCGTGGACTTTGCGCGGTCCGAGGTCGGAACGCGATACTCCAAAATCGAAGCCGCTCGCTCAGTGCTCAAAATCGCGAAACCTCGCGGTCGGCGACAATTTTGCTCACGACTGGTGGCCAGGGCCTACGCTAGCGTCGGCATCCAGCTCGTCGCAGACCAGGACTATTGTACCCCTGAGGAATTGCGGAAGAGCGACCTGCTCCAGGAGTTGGATGACATTACCGTCCCGGTGTCTGCCGAAGAGGTGACCGCGATGTCGAAGCGGTCAAATCCGCTGCAACTGATGCGCAAGGCGCAGAATGCGGTTTTGGACTTCGTTCGCTCGCTCGACCCGGAGGTTGAGAATTTCAGTGATGTCGATCGGGTCGTGCGCGAACACCCGGAGTGGGACGCTGCGATTGCCGATGCATATCGCAAGTCAGGCTACCTCGACCTTTGGGAGCACGAACTTGCTGCTCACCCCTATCGGTATGACTTGGCGGTGATGGAAGAGATCGCCGAACCACAGCTTGTCGCGGACATGAGGGCGTATTGCGTGCACACTATCCGCGAGTACTACTCCGGCGGATCGCGGTTTGCGGTCAATCTCGCGCACTATGAGGCATCACAGCAGGAAAGTCCCCGCGAGACGATTGGGATATTGATCGAGCTGTATCGGATCCTCGTCCGTGATCACGGACGACGCGTTGAAACAGCGCGTCAATGGTTGGCCAGACACTTCCCGGAAGACCTCGATCATCATCTTGAGTGGATCGTGCCGCACACGCCGCTCTGGTTCATGATCGTGGATCGTGTCGAGCCGCGCCTCGGAGCAAGTGCGCGTTTGTCCATCGCACGTGAGCAATCGGAGGAGGTCTGCTCTTCATGCGGTGATCCAGCCAATGACTACCGGATCGTGAATTCGGCAGAAGCAATGCCAGGGGTTCCGTCATTGCGGCTGTGTAACGATTGCGTAGCGATCAGGAGGGGCTTCGGCGAGGTCCTGGAAGCGAGGGAATAGCTCGCCATGGCTGAGCTACTTCCCGAGATTGACATCGCAGTGTCTGTCAATCCGACCCAATTCCTTAAACAAATAACCAGAAATCCGGCTAATTTCAGGTTGAACGGCATAGTATTCATCCAGGGAAGCACCGCACCGATATCGTGAATTTCCGGCTCATCACCGAGAGCATTCACGACGGTCACGGGTTCCAGTTGATTGCCTATGGCGACCAGCTGGGTCGGGTGAACGTCGAGATGCAGGCGGCGCAATGGACCCCGGACCCGCCGACCAAGGCGGTCTATATCGACTC
>JAHDXX010000004.1:28056-32299 GCA_023384025.1 Sphingomonadaceae bacterium | reverse complement strand
AGCACCCTGGCCCCGGCATCAAGCGCGCCTTGCAGCGCCGCTTCGTATTCTGCCTGCCTTTCGGGAGTCATCTGCGCCTTGCTGAGCGTGCCCGCCCCGCCGTGGATCGCAATTGACCAGCGGGGTGGCTCCTCCGCCGCGGCAGGGACCGCGAAGAGAGCGAGGATCGGGGCGAGCATGAAGCGGAGCATGGTCATGGCCGCTGGCTATCATGCCTTGCGGCCCAAGCGAAGCGGGCTTGCAAGCACCGCGCACAGGCTTACGACAGCGGTCTGATGAAACTGCGCCCAGCCACCCCTGCCGACGTTCCCGCTCTCGCCCGGCTCGGCAGGGAGAGTTTCGTTGCCGCGTTCGGGCACCTCTATTCGGAGAAAAATCTCAACGCTTTCCTCGAGATGGCCTATTCCGAGGAGGCCGTCAGCGGCGAAGTGGCAGGGGAGGAATGCATCCACCGGCTGGCCGATGATGGCACGCGCCTGCTGGGCTTTGTCAAGCTCTGCCACCCGAGCTGGTATGCTGACGATTCGCCCACGGGCATGCGCAATCCGATTGCGCTCGGCCAGCTCTACACCCAGCCCGATACGACCGGGCAGGGGATCGGCGCTGCCCTGATGGATTGGGCCATTGCCGAAGCCCGCGCGCGGGGGCACGATGCGGTCCAGCTCTCGGTCTGGGCCGGGAATCATGGCGCCCAGCGCTTCTACCAGCGCTATGGCTTCGCCAAGGTCGCCGACATCGACTTCTGGGTCGGCGATCATCGCGATGACGAGTACCTGTTCGAGCTGCGGCTCGACTGATCTGATCCAGGGGAGAGAATGACCATGGCCGAATTCGGACCAACCACCACCGCCGACGAAGTGCTGGCGGGCATCGACCTTTCCGGACAGACGGTGTTTGTCACCGGCGGCGCGTCGGGGATCGGGCAGGAGGCCGCGCGGGCCATGGCCGCACGCGGCGCACGGGTGGTGCTGGCAGCACGCGACCCAGGCAAGCTGGACACGGCGGCCGCGGCCATCCGCGAGGCGGTGCCGAGTGCGGCGGTGGAAACGATCGTGCTCGACCTCGCCTCACTCGCCAGCGTGCGCGCCTGTGCGGCGGAAGCACGGCAACGCTTCGCTTCGATCGACCTGCTGGTCAACAACGCCGGGGTCATGGCCTGCCCGCTGGAGCGCACGGCGGACGGGTTCGAAATGCAGTTCGGCACCAACCACCTGGGCCATTTCGTGCTCACCAGCCATCTGCTGCCACTGGTTGAAGCGGGCCGGGGCAAGCGGATCGTCAACCTTTCCAGCCGCGCGCACCATCGCGATCACGTCCACTTTGACGATGTGAACTACCATTCGCGGGCGTACGAGAAGTGGGAGAGCTACGGCCAGTCGAAGACCGCCAACGTGCTGTTCAGCGTCGCCTTGCAGAAGCGGCTGGCCGCGCACGGGATCGACGCGTTCGCGGTTCACCCGGGCGGGATCATGACCAACCTCGGCCGCCACCTGACGCAGGCCGACGTGGCCGAAATGATGGCCCGGATCCAGGAAAGCGCGGGCGGCGGGTTCACCTTCAAGACCGTCGAGCAGGGCGCAGCGACCACCTGCTGGGCGGCGACGGCGCCGGGCCTCAGCGGCAAGGGCGGCGTCTATTGCGAGGACTGCCATGTCGCCGCGGTCGACGATGCCGACCCCAACGGCGGCGTGCGTTCCTACGCGGTCGATCCGGACAAGGCAGAGCAGTTGTGGGCCCTGTCGGAGGAACTGGTCGGCGAGCGCTTCAGCAGCTGACCCCGGCAACCAGCCCGTCGCCGATCCATTGCCCGAGCAGGGCTCCGGCGCGTTCGATCCCGGCTGCTTCGCCAAACCGCTCGACCAGCTCGGCACAAAGATCGCCGAAGCTCGCACCGCGCAGGACAGCCGCGAGCGCAATTGCGTCCGCCGCATCGAGCGGGCGGAACACCGGATCAAGGCCTTCGCGCCAGACCAGCAGCACGGTCGGTTCGGCCAGGGCATAGTCCGGCGCTTCGAACGTCTCGCTGGCAAGCGCCTGCCACAAGGCGACCAGGTTATGCCGGGCCGGTACCAGCGCGGTGCCGGGCACCAGCGCTATCCGCATCGCCTGCCAATGCTCATCGGAAAATCCGGCAGTGGCCGCCGCAAAGCCCGCCCCATCCAGCGGCACCACATCGGCAGCGGTAAAGGCGCAGTGCATGGCCCATTCCAGCGCCGCCAGTTCGGGGACTTCGGGATCATGGGCGAACAGGTCGGCCAGCGTCGCGGCAAACCCGTCACCGATGACATCGAGCGTCCAGCCCGATGGCGGATGCAGGATCAGGTGATGCGCGGCAGCGCGGGCAAAGGCTTCCTCGCCGACCCAGCGCGCGGTGCGCTCGTAGGTTGCGCGCATGGCCTCGACCAGCGCGGTGCGGTAGTTGTTGCGATAGACCGCCAGTCCGGCCGCATGGCGCGCAGACCATCCGGCCGGAAGCTGTGCGTCTTCGTCGAGCACCCGGGCCATGAAGGCGGTTTGCTGCGATGCGAGCATCAGGCCGCCACCGCAACACCTGCCTTGCCCGCCAGCGACCGGGCCAGGTCAAGCTCCGCCAGCAGCTCTGGCAGCGGCGGGATGTCGCCATCACGCTCGATCATTGTCGCCACCGGGCCGAGCACAGTCATGGTCCGCCCGTACAGCGCCCAGACTTCGTCGCAGACCGCGCGGTCATGCGTGTCGATCACGATCTCGCCCGGAGTGTGGCCGGCGAGGTGGACCTGTCGCACCCGGTCATGCGGCAGCGCGGCGATATAGGCATCCGCGTCGAAGCCGTGGTTGCGGCTGCTGACGTAGACATTGTTCACGTCGAGCAGCAGCGCGCAGCCAGTCCGCCGCGCCATCGCGGCGATGAACTCCCACTCGGCCATCTCGTCTTCCGGGAAAGTGAGATAGCTTGAAGGGTTCTCGAACAGCATGGTCCGGCCGAGCGCGTTCTGTGCCCGGTCGATATTGTCGCACACAACATTCAGCGCTTCTTGCGTGTAGGGCAGCGGCAGCAGGTCATGGCTGTTGTGCGCACTGGTGCGGGTCCAGCACAGGTGGTCCGACACCCACAGCGGCTCGATCCGGTCGGCGAGGGCGCGCAGCCGCGCAAGATAGTCCTGCCGCAGCCCGTCGGCAGAGCCGATCGACATCGACACCCCGTGCAGGATCACCGGATAGTGCGCGCGGACCTGCTCCAGCACCGCAAGCGGACGCCCGCCGTCGACCATGAAGTTTTCCGAGATGACCTCGACGAAATCGACCGGTGCCGCGCCCGCCAGGAAGTCGGCATAGTGTTCACGCCGCAACCCCAAGCCGAAGCCGGAAAAGGTCTGTGCATCTTGACGCATGGGCTGTCCGTCACTGGAAGCAAAAGGGGGACGGCTCGCCACCGGGGGAGGGAGGGGGCTGTTCCATGGCGGCGAGCCGTCCCGGGCAGGTTGATCAGCCGAGATCGCCGATCACGCCGCCCTTGGTCAGGCATTCGCCCGCCTTCATCGCCTTGAAGCCGTGGCCGTTGCAGGCGTTCTGGCCCTTGCACTGGTGCTCGGCCGTGGCGCAGTCGGACTGGCCCTTGCAGCTGTGCACGCCATAGCAATGGACCTTGTCGTCGGCACCGATAGCGCGGCCATTGCTGCCAGCCGGAGCATCAGCGGCAAAAGCGGCTGCCGAAGAAAGGGCCAGCGCAGCGGCAGCAGCGGCGAACGAGGTGTTACGGAAATTGCTCATCGGAATTCTCCCGCATGGGTGTGGTTGGAAATGGCATTCAGGTCCGTTGGGGACAGGCGGAAGTTCGCTGGCAGCGGGCACGGGGTTACAGCCGGACCCGGCATCGATGAAAAAGACTCGGGCTGTAACCGCTGGTCCGGATCGGGCGAACAAGCGCTCGTCCGGGCTGGCCCGGGCCAGGAATGCAATCCCCCATCGGAGTACAGACTGATGAACACTGCCATGATTGCCCGCGCTGCCGGGCTTGCCATTTCCGCCAGCCTTGCCGCCGGCCTCGCCACCGGACCGGTCTCGGCCCAGAAGGCGCCGATGGAAAAGTGCTACGGCGTATCCAAGGCCGGCCAGAACGATTGCGCCGCCGGCCCCGGAACCAGCTGCGCCGGCAGCTCGACCCGCGACTATCAGGGCAACGCCTGGAAGCTGGTCGCCAAGGGTTCGTGCGAGAAGATCTCCACCCCCAAGGGCAAGGGCTCGCTCAAGCCGATCGAACGCT
>JAHDXX010000004.1:0-28046 GCA_023384025.1 Sphingomonadaceae bacterium | reverse complement strand
CCATGCAGAAGATCGCCGCGCTTTACGATCGGGCTGGTGCCCTCGTGCAAGGCCCGATAGTCGAAGGGGCGGCACTGCTGCTGGTCCGGCTTGCCCTGGCCGGTGTGTTCTGGCGTTCCGGCAGGAGCAAGGTGGTGGAAGGAAGCTGGCTCGAGATCAGCGACACCACCCGCTTCCTGTTCGAAAACGAATATGCCGGGGTGCCGATATCACCAGACCTCGCTGCACCGATGGCGACATATGCCGAGCATCTGTTCCCGATCCTGCTGGTGCTTGGCCTTGCCACCCGCTTTTCCGCGCTCGCGCTGCTCGGCATGACCATGGTCATCCAGCTGTTCGTCTATCCGGAAGCCTGGTGGCAGGTGCATGTGCTATGGGCCGCGCTGGCGGCGGTTCTGATCGTGCGTGGTGGCGGTATCCTGTCGCTTGACCACGGCATCCAGAAGCTGCGTCAGTGAACCGGAGCGGGAGGGGGCGATGATTGCCGACGAGCCAACCCTGGCCCGCCTTATGGCGCAAAGTCAGGCCGGTGACCGGCAAGCCTACACCGTGCTGCTGACCGAAGCGCAGTTATGGCTTGAACGCTACTTCCGCCGTCGGGTCGCACCGGCGCAGATGGATGACCTGGTGCAGGAAGTGCTGATGGCGCTGCATCACAAGCGGGCGACATGGGATTCATCCCGCGCCTTCCTGCCCTGGCTGGCGGCAATTGCCCGCTACCGCTGGGTTGACCATCTGCGCCGGGTCTACCGGAACGAGGAAGAGGCGCTGGGCGACCACGATGCGGCAGAAGAGAGCGAAGAAGAAGCGGTCCTCGCCCGGATGAGCCTCGAACGCCTGTTCGTGCACCTGCCGGACAAGCAGGTCGAGGCGATCGAACTGGTCAAGATCGAGGGGTTGTCCATTGCGGAAGCCTCGCACAGGACCGGCCAGAGCGAATCGGCGGTAAAGGTAAACATCCATCGCGGGCTCAGGAAACTGGCCGCGCTGATCGAGAAAGCGGAATGACCATGAACCGGGCCCCTAACCCCCTGATTGATGCGCTGGCCGAGGAACTGGTCCCGGTAAAGCCGATGACCATGCGCGGAGGGATGGCTGCGGTCGCCGTTGCCGTTGCCGTGACCCTCGTGCTGGTCGAGCTGTTTCACGGCATGTGGCAGGATGCCTTCGCCGGTGCCGCGACCCCGTTTTTCTGGGTCACCAATGGCCTGCTTGCCGTGCTCGGCCTCGCCAGCGCGACAAGTGTGGTCCGGATTGCAGGCCCGCGCGTGGGCAACCGGCACGAAGCACCGCAATGGGCGCTCGCCGCCGTCGTCGTGCTGCCGCTGGCAGCGATTGCCGCCTTGCTGCTCGGCCATTCGGACGAATCGCCGCTGGCGGACCGCTATGGTCTGGAATGCGCGCAGCTGTCGCTGGCCTTCTCGCTTGTGATCGCCGGCACACTCGTGCTGTGGCTCCGGCGGGGCGCGCCGGTGTCGCTGGCCGTGGCCGGATTCCATACCGGGCTGGCAGCCGGAGCGCTGGGGGCAGCCGCCTATGGCCTGTCATGCCCGCTGACCGGCGAAACGCACCTCGGCATCTGGCATGTCGTGCCGGTCTTTGCGATGGCGCTGGCCGGTCGGTTCGCGGTCCCGCATCTGGTGCGGTGGTGAGCATTCAAACGGTTCTGCGGCGCATTTCCTACTCGGCGCGAGGTTGCTAAGGGGGGCTGATGCACTCCCCTCTCGCCAAAACCGCACTTGCTCGCCACATAGGCGTGGAACAGGCACTGGCCAGGGGCAGGTTTTCCTGCCCAGGACAGTGTAACAAGTGGTCCATGTCTATCAGGAAACCGGGCAGCTAGATGAACGCAATCCGCCCCTGGCGCTCAATCGAGCGCCGCAAGTCGCGCCAGATCATGGTCGGCAACGTCGCCGTGGGCGGCGATGCGCCGATCACGGTGCAGACCATGACCAACACCCCGACCGAAGACGCGGTGGCGACGATCGACCAGATCCGCCGCTGCGAGGATGCCGGGGCCGACATCATCCGCGTCTCCTGCCCGACCGAGGAAAGCACCGCCAGCTTCCGCAAGATCGCCAGGGCAGCGCGGGTGCCGCTCGTCGCCGACATCCACTTCCACTACAAGCGCGCGCTGGAAGCCGCCGATGCCGGTGCCGCCTGCCTGCGCATCAACCCGGGCAACATCGGCTCCTCGCAGCGGGTGGCGGAGGTCGTCCGCGCGGCCAAGGCCAATGGCTGCGCGATCCGCATCGGGGTCAACGCTGGCAGCCTCGAGAAGGACCTGCTGGAGAAGTACGGAGAGCCCTGCCCCGAAGCGCTGATCGAGAGCGCGCTCGACCACATCAAGCTGCTGCAGGACCACGACTTCCACGAGTACAAGGTGGCGGTGAAGGCCAGCGACGTGTTCCTCGCCGTTGCCGCCTACCATGGCCTCGCCGACGCGGTCGACTGCCCGCTGCATCTCGGCATCACCGAAGCCGGCGGCCTGATCGGCGGCACGGTCAAGTCGAGCATCGGGATCGGCAGCCTGCTGTGGGCCGGGATCGGCGACACCATCCGCGTCAGCCTCTCCGCCGAGCCGGAGCAGGAGGTCAAGGTCGGCTTCGAGATGCTCAAGGCGCTGGGCCTGCGCACCCGCGGGGTGCGGATCGTCTCCTGCCCCTCATGCTCGCGCCAGGGCTTCGACGTGATCCGCACGGTCGAGGCGCTGGAGAAGCGGCTCGAGCACATCAAGACCCCGATGAGCCTCAGTGTACTCGGCTGCGTCGTCAACGGCCCGGGCGAAGCGCGCGAGACCGACATCGGCCTGACCGGCGGCGGCGCGGGCAAGCACATGGTCTACCTGCGCGGGGTGACTGACCACCATGTGCAGAGCGAGGCCATGCTCGACCACATCGTCGCGCTGGTCGAAGCCAAGGCCGCCGAGATCGAGCGCGGGGAAGCAACTGCGTTTGACCCGCATACCGGACCGGCGGTGGCGGCGGAGTGATCAAGGCCTTCCTCCAGCGCCTGCTGAGCGTGCCGCGCGATGCCTTCCGCCTGTGGTGGCTTGCCCCGGTCATCCCGCTGATCGCGGTCATCCCCGAGTTCGTCCAGCACGTGGTCGAGATCCGGATCGGCATGTTCGAGAGCCAGGAGGCCGCCAAGGCCCTGTCGGACGATGCGACCCGCTGGGCGTTCGGCTATGCCAAGCTCGCCGGATACCTGATTGCGATCCTGGCGGCAGCCCGGTTCTGGGCGGCGCGCGAACAGGGCCTGCCGTGGTATTCACCCAAGGGCATTGCATGGAAGGTGTTCGGGATCGGGCTACTGCTCAACGCGCTGCTGACCCTTGCCATTGCCGTCACAGAAGAGCCGCTGAAGGCGGCAATCGGCGGCACCGCATTCGATCTCGTGTCGCTCGTAGTCAACCTGGCGACCCTGCCGTTTCTGGTGCTGCTGGTCGCCGGGCTGATCGGCGACCGCACAGCGACGATTGGCAGCCTCTATCGCACCGGTTGGGGAGCGGCGCTGCGGATCGTGCTGTTCAGCGCGGTGGTGCTGGTGCCGCTGATGAGCCTGCACAGCCTGAACCACACGCTGGCATTCGGCGCGCACCCGGCGCTGGTCTGGGCACTGATGGTGTTTGACAGCCTGGTCGTGGGTCTGCTCGCCGCAGGCTGGGGCACCGCGATCCACCACGGTTACCAGCCGCTCGAGCCCAAGCCTGCCACCGAGCAGGCATAGTCTCGTGCTCGCGGCCCTCCTCCTAGCCCTTGCGCTTGCCATGGACGCGTTCGCGGTCGCGCTGACGCAAGGCGCGCGGTTTCGGCCGTCGCTCGCCGGAGGCACGGCGATTGCCGGCACGTTCGGCCTGTTCCAGGGGGTGATGCCGCTCATTGGCTGGGGCATCGGCGCGGTCGCTTTCGCCTATGTCGCGGCAGTCGACCACTGGATCGCGTTCGGGTTGCTCGCCTTCCTCGGCGTGCGCATGCTCGGCGGGCACGTGGGTGAGGAAGAGGCGAGCCATGCCCTGACCGGCAAGGCCCTGCTGGTCGCAGGCGTCGCCACCAGCGTCGATGCGCTGGCTGCGGGCATCACCCTGCCCACGCTCGAAGTCGCGCCGCTGGTCGCAGGGCTGGTGATCGGCGTGGTCACGCTCGTGCTGAGCGGCTTCGGCGTCGTGCTGGGCCGGATGGCAGGAGACGCGTTCGGCGAATGGGCGGAGCGGATCGGCGGGGTGATCCTGATCGCACTCGGCGTGAAGATCCTGGCCGAACACACCGGCTACCTTTGAGGCGATGCTCCACGTCGTGCACCATGTCGACTACGCTCCACCACAACCGAAGCGGGGCACGTTCCGGTTCGACAAGTACCGGCTGGTGATGGAGGAACTGCGCAGCTCCGGCATAGCGATGACCGAGTATGCACCCGAGCCGATGCCGCGCCGCTGGCTGGAGGCAGTGCATTGCCCGGACTATGTCGAGCAGGTGCTGTGCGCAGCCGTGCCGCCGGACAAGGAACGGCGGATCGGCTTTCCGGTAACCGAGCGCATTGCAGCGCGGGTCCGGCATACCAACGGCGGCACATACCTCGCCGCACGCCTGGCAATGGAACACGGCTACGCCGCCAACAGCGCCGCCGGAAGCCACCACGCGCTGCACGATACGGGCGCGGGTTACTGCGTATTCAACGACCTCGCCGTGGCGGCAAACCGCCTGCTCGCCGAAGGGCACGTCAGGCGCGTTCTGGTGGTCGATCTCGACGTGCACCAGGGCGATGGCACCGCCAGCCTGATGGCCGGGCGGGAAGACGTGTTCACCTTCTCGATGCACGCCGAGAAGAACTTCCCGGTGCGCAAGGCGCGCTCCAGCCTTGATGTCGCCTTGCCCGACGGCATGGGCGACGATGCCTACCTGGCCGAACTCGCCCGCCACCTTCCCGGGCTGCTCGACGGGTTCTCCCCCGATCTGGTGCTCTATCAGGCCGGGGTCGACCCGCATCGCGACGATCGCCTGGGCCGCCTTGCCCTGACTGACGAAGGCCTCGTCGCGCGGGACAGCTTCGTGGTGCGCGAAGCCCGCCAGCGGGGCATTCCCGTCGCGAGCGCGCTGGGCGGTGGATACGGCGAGGATCCCCGCGTGGTCGCTGCCCGCCACGCCGCCGCAATGATCACCATGGCACGCGAGAATGCGCGCTACACTGCCCCCGTTCAAAGGATAACCGCATGATCCGCTTGCTCGCCTTGCCTGTCGCTCTGGCACTGGGAGCCTGCGCGACCACTTCCGGCCAAGGTCGCGCCGACCATCCGGAAGCCCGCGCATACGATGCGACAATCGACGCGACCGCCGCGGTTGATGCTGCGCTTGCCCGGGCACAAGCGCGCAACACCCGGGTCTTGCTCGTGTTTGGCGCAAACTGGTGCCACGACAGCCGGGCGCTTGCGGGCTGGTTGTCGACGCCCCGCTTTGCCGCACTGCTCGACGAGCGGTTCGAAACGGTGTTCATCAACGTCGGCATGCCGCAGACTGCCGACGGGCATAATCTCCACCTCGCCCGCCGGTTTGGACTGGAGTCAATGCCCGGCACCCCTGCGTTGCTGGTCGTTCGGCCCGACGGCACCGCTGCAAACCTCGATACGGCCGCCTCATGGCGCAATGCCGCCAGCCGCAGCGAGGATGCCATCTTTGCCGAGCTGGCGACGCTCGCCGGTCAGAAATAGATATCGATGTAGTCGGTCAGCCCGTCGCACCATTCGAATTCGCGCAGGCGGTAGTATTTGCGGTTCTGGGTAATGGCAAAATGCCAGGTCTTGTTGCGTTCGCACACGCGGCCTTCATCCGGAGAATGCGTAATCCGGATCACGCCTTCGAAGGTAAACCAGTCGGGTCCCGCCTGCGTCACCTTGCCATCAAGAAACACCGCGCCCGGTTTCAAGGGGTCCACCTGGCTGGCGGTGAGGTAGAGTCCGTCGCCGCCCTGCCGCGCATGGGCCTGGCCGCGCTGGTCCCAGCCGATCCATTGCAGCGTCACGCCGCGATTGTTGACCAGCCGGTCGACCGTGGCCTCGTCCATTGCGAGTGCGGCTTCGTCTGCGGCGACCGGTGAGGAAACCGCGAGCAGGCAGGGCATCGCCAGGGCAAGGCCAAGAGCAAGCGCTGTGGACCTTGGTTTCATATCGGCTATGCTCCGTTCACGTTTCCGTTACCGAATCCTATGCTACGCTCCCCCCGATGAACAGACGCGATCTTCTCAAGGGCACTCTGGCGACTGGCGCCGCGCTGACATTGCCGGCAAGCGTTCCGGCGATGGCGCGCGGCGGCTTGGCCCGCGATCCGCAGCTGGTGGAGATCGCCAAGCGCGCGCAGCAGCGCGCCGGGGATCTGGTCTGGCGGCATGACGTGGTCGGGGTGGCCGATTTCGGCCTCGTCAGTTCGGAACCGCGCATGCATTTCGTCTATCTCGAGGCCGGACGGATCGATTCCTATCTCGTCAGCCATGGCGACGGGTCCGATCCCGAACATGACGGCTGGCTCAACTGGTTTTCCAACGAGCACGAATCGCACTGCACCAGCGAAGGCACCTACATGACCTACAGCTGGTATGTCGGTCGCTACGGCACTTCGATGCGGCTGGAAGGGCTGGACGAGACCAACAACAATGCGCTCGACCGGGCGATCGTGATGCATCCGGCGCGCTATTCGGAACGCTCGCATCTCGAGAAGTGGGGCAAGCTGGGCCGCTCCAACGGCTGCTTCGCCATGGGGTTTGACGATTTCCAGCGCGCGCTGGTGGACCTCGGCGGCGGGCGTGTGCTCCACGCCGGCCGGTTCGGGCTCAATGCCGACGGATCGGTGGCCGAGCGCCCGCAGCAGGCGCTGGGTGAACTGCGTCCGCTAAGGCCCGAACCACCACGGGCGGAGGATATCCTCCAGCCGGGTGTTTACTGATCCGGAAAACCCGCCTGCCTCAGGCGCGCGGGTCGTCGAGAATCTCGATCACTTCCTCGTCGGTAATGCGCGGGCGATTGGCCACACGCGGCGCATCAAGCGAGGCCAGCACCGGCGCATCGCGTTCGTAGATATCGCCAAAGCCGCGCAGCTTGCCGTCGATGTCGGTGCCGTACGTGAAGTAGGTAATGTAGACCGGCATCTTCTTGGTGAACGGCACGCGGGTGTATTTGCCCGACTTGAGCTTGGCGACACCTTCGTCGGCAGTCAGCCCGGCTTGCAGGATCGCCAGCGTGATGGCCAGTTCGCTCGCCCGCTCGGTGCGCACACAACCATGGCTGAGCGCACGGTTGGCAGCGGCGAACAGGTTGCGATTGGGCGTGTCGTGCAGGAAGATTGCGTGGCGGTTGGGCATGTCTAGCTTCATGAAGCCGAGAGAGTTTCCCGGCCCCGGCTGCTGGACCACGGTGACGAACCCGTTCGCTCCTTTCGTCGCGGTATAGCCCGCCTTCTTCGCCCAGGCCGGGTTGCCCAGCACGCGTGCGCCGAGCCCTTCGCCTTTCACGATTGACTGCGGCACGGTCCAGGTCGGGTTGAAGATCACCCCTTCAACCGATTCGGCCAGCTGCGGGGTTGCCTGCCGGCCCGGCTTGCCAACGATGGTGCGGTAGGTCTTGACGATCTTGTGGTTGACCGTCAGCCGCAACTGGTACTCCGGCACGTTGGTCATCAGGTATTGCGGGCCGAGATCGCGCGCGAGCCAGCGCCACCGGTCCATGTTGGCCCGGATCAGCTTGCGCTTGGCGCCATCGGACTGCGGCGTTGCTCCCAGCGCATCGCGCAGGCGCGCATAATCGGGATGGACCGGCGCCACCGACTGGATGGCCGCAGCGATATCGCCCGAGGCCAGGGCATCGGCCATGAGCTTGTCGGTCGGATAGCGGTCTGCGTCAGGATCCATCACGAACCACTGCTTGCGATGCGTCATCGGAGTACGGCCGTCGCGCATGTCTTCAACCAGCCAGGCGAACACCCGCGCGGCAGCCTGGTCGAGGACGGGGCCGGTCCCCCCGGCAATCGCGGCGCGCAAGGCGGGCAGGTTATAGTCCGCCGGATCGAGCCCTTCGGCACCGATCGCCTCGGCCACGGCCAGCAGCTTGCCCGCATTGTCGAGCGACCAGGGCAGCGCTGGTGCAGCCTCGGCGGGCAGCGGGCTTGCGTCCTGCACCGCTGTCATCTCGCTCGCCACCGCATCGGCATCGGCCTCGACCGGCTGATGGGCAATCGACCGTTCAGGCGGCAGCAGGTTGGCCGGCGCACTCTGGGCAAACGCCGTGGCCGGGCCAGCGATCACCGCCGAGAGCAGGAATACCTTACGCAACGAAACAGCAAACGACATCGAAAACCCCTGTAGCCGGGCTGGACTGAGCGCCGAACATGGAACCGGATGACGCTGAATCTGCCCCAAATCGGATTTTCCTTCAAGCATTGCGCCTTGCTCCACGGTGAATTGCCGCAGTGAGGTGACGAAGGCCGCACGCAATCCTATGAGGCGGCAATGGCGCGCCATCACCACCTCCTGCCGATTGCCGTGGCGCTGGCCGGAGTGGGCTTCCTGTCCCTGATGGACGCCTTCATGAAGGAAGCCGCGCTGGCTGCCGGAGCATACAGCGCAGGCTTCTTCCGTTCGCTGATGGGCGCGGGGATCGCCATTCCGATCTGGCTCGCGCGCGGCGGGCGCTGGCCCGGGCCGCGTGCGCTGCGCTTTCACCTGATCCGCGGCGTGGTCTCGGCCTTCATGGCGCTGAGCTTCTTCTACGCGATTACCAAGCTGCCACTGGCAGAAACCATTGCGATATCCTTCATCGCGCCAGTCATTTCACTCTATCTCGCGGCGCTGATCCTGAAAGAACGGATCCACCGGATGGCCATCTTTGCGGCGCTGCTGGGGCTGGCCGGGACCATGGTGATCATTGCCGGGCGGCTCGGCAACGGTGAGGTGAGCGATGATACCGGGCTGGGCGTGGCCGCGATCCTGTTTTCTGCTGTCCTCTATGCCTACAACCTCGTCCTTGCCCGCCAGCAGGCGCTGGTGGCCGGGCCGCTGGAAATCGCCAGCTTCCATTCCGGCATGGGCGCACTGGTGCTGGGACTGGCAGCACCATGGTTCCTGACCGTGCCCGACAGCGAAACCTTCCTCAACATCTTTGCCGCTTCGGTCCTCACCGTATGCGGGGCGACAGCGCTTGCCTGGGCTTACGCGCGCGAGGAAGCGCAGGTGCTGGTGCCGCTGGAATACAGCGGTTTCCTGTGGGCGGCCGTGTTCGGCTACCTGTTCTTTGCCGAGCAGGTGACCCTGCCGACACTGCTTGGCACCGCACTGATCGTGGTCGGGTGCTGGATTTCCGCACGGAAACGGCCCGAGCAGGCCGCAGTTTGACGGGCTCATCCTACGATAGTCGCACTTGGCAGCGGACAAGGCGGCGAACCCTTGATTTTGCGCGGCGGAAGGCGCAGGGCCTGCCGCAGAAATTCGCCGCCCGCCCGGCCCGGCCGCGCTGGCGACATCGGCTGCCACGCTCGCTCGAAAGGACCCCCACCGCATGACCCAGGTCGGCAAGGACACGCTCGGAACCCGCTCCACTCTCACTGTCGGCGGCAAGGACTATGCCTACTACTCGCTGAAGAAGGCGGCGGAGAAGGTCGGCGACATTTCGCGCCTGCCGTTCTCGATGAAGGTCCTGCTGGAAAACATGCTGCGGTTCGAGGACGGCGGCTTCACCGTTTCGACCGGTGACGTGCAGGCGATTGCCGACTGGCAGAAGAACCCGGTCACTGGCGCGGAAATCCAGTATCGCCCGGCGCGCGTGCTGCTGCAGGACTTCACCGGCGTGCCCTGCGTGGTCGACCTTGCCGCGATGCGAGACGCGATCGCCAAGCTTGGCGGTGACACCAGCAAGATCAACCCGCTGGTCCCGGTCAACCTGGTGATCGACCACTCGGTCATGGTCGACGAGTTCGGCCACCCCAAGGCGTTCGAAGAGAACGTCGAGATCGAATACCACCGCAACATGGAGCGATACGACTTCCTCAAGTGGGGTTCCAAGTCGCTCAACAACTTCTACGCCGTGCCCCCGGGCACCGGCATCTGCCACCAGGTCAACCTGGAGCACATCGCACAGGCGGTGTGGACCAGCCAGGACGAAAGCGGCGCGACAGTCGCCTACCCCGACACTTGCGTCGGCACCGACAGCCACACCACCATGATCAACGGCCTCGGCGTACTTGGCTGGGGCGTGGGCGGGATCGAGGCCGAAGCCGCGATGCTCGGCCAGCCGGTTTCCATGCTGATTCCCGAAGTGGTCGGTTTCAAGCTGACCGGCAAGCTGGCCGAAGGCGTGACGGCGACCGATCTGGTGCTGACCTGCACCAACATGCTGCGCAAGCACGGCGTGGTCGGCCGCTTCGTCGAATACTACGGCCCGGGCCTTGCCTCGCTCAGCCTCGCCGACCGCGCAACGCTGGCCAACATGGCACCCGAATACGGCGCGACCTGCGGGTTCTTCGGGATCGACGACAAGACCCTCGACTACATGCGCCTGACCGGCCGCGAGGAAGACCAGATCGCACTGGTCGAAGCCTATGCCCGCGAACAGGGCTTCTGGATCGAACCGGGCGCCGCTGACCCGGTCTTCACCAGCACGCTCGAACTTGACATGGGCACGGTGGTGCCTTCGCTCGCCGGGCCGAAGCGCCCGCAGGACCGGGTCGACCTGACCGAAGTCGACGACGTGTTCGCCGCCGACATGGCCGAGACCTACAAGAAGCAGAACGCCCGTGTACCGGTCGAAGGCAAGGACTTTGACGTGGGCGACGGCGATGTGATGATCGCGGCGATCACCAGCTGCACCAACACGTCCAACCCCGGTGTGCTGGTTGCCGCCGGTCTCGTCGCCAAGAAGGCGGACGAGCGCGGTCTCAAGCCCAAGCCATGGGTCAAGACTTCGCTCGCCCCCGGCTCGCAGGTGGTCACCGACTATCTCAACAAGGCCGGGCTCCAGCCGCACCTCGACAACATCGGGTTCAATCTGGTCGGCTATGGCTGCACCACCTGCATCGGCAACTCCGGCCCACTGGCCGAGCCGATCAGCAAGGCGATCAACGAGAACGGGCTGGTCGCGGCAGCGGTCATTTCCGGCAACCGCAACTTCGAAGGCCGTGTCTCGCCTGACGTGCGCGCCAACTTCCTCGCCAGCCCGCCGCTGGTGGTCGCCTATGCGCTGAAGGGCACAGTGGTCGAGGATTTCACCACCACCCCGATCGGCACCGGCAAGGATGGCCAGGACGTGTTCCTCAAGGACATCTGGCCGACCAACGAGGAAGTCACCGCGACCATGAACGGCTGCATGGACCGCGCCATGTTCCAGGCCCGTTACGCCGACGTCTACAAGGGCGACGCACACTGGCAGGCGATCAACGTCACCGGCAGCGAGACCTACCAGTGGCGCGCCGGCAGCACCTATGTGGCCAACCCGCCCTACTTCGAAGGCATGACCATGACCCCGGCCCCGGTGACCGATGTCATCGAAGCCAAGCCGCTGCTGATCCTCGGCGATTCGATCACCACCGACCACATCAGCCCGGCCGGCAGCATCAAGGCTGACAGCCCGGCCGGCCAGTGGCTGCTCGAGCATCAGGTCGCCAAGGCGGACTTCAACTCCTACGGTGCGCGGCGCGGGCATCATGACGTGATGATGCGCGGCACGTTCGCCAACATCCGCATCCGCACCGAGATGGTCCCGGGCACCGAAGGCGGCTTCTCCCGCTACAAGGGCGAAGTCATGCCGGTCTATGACGCGGCGATGAAGCACAAGGCCGACGGCACCGCGCTGGTGGTGATTGCGGGCAAGGAATACGGCACCGGTTCCAGCCGCGACTGGGCAGCCAAGGGCACCAACCTGCTCGGTGTGCGCGCGGTGATCGTGGAAAGCTTCGAGCGCATCCACCGCTCCAACCTCGTCGGGATGGGCGTGCTGCCGCTGCAGTTCAAGGACGGCGACACACGCGAGACCCTGGGCCTGACCGGCGATGACAGCTTCACCATCCGCGGCCTCGCTGACATCCAGCCGCAGCAGGACGTGACGGTCGAGGTGACCCGTGCCGATGGCAGCACCATGACCTTCACCGCGCTGTGCCGGATCGATACCGCCAACGAGCTGGAATATTACCGCAACGGCGGCATCCTGCACTACGTGCTGCGCAAGCTGGCGGCATGAAGCGGTTCCTCGCGGGGCCGGCGCTGGCTGTCGCACTGCTTGCCGGGGCCTGTTCCCCGGCGGCAGACGCGGCTGACGACGCAGCCACAGTTCCCGTCGCAGGGGCCAACGTCACCACGCTTGACAGCGCCGAGCTGGCGCAACTGGTCGAAGCGGGTGCCGTGCGCCTAATCGACGTGCGCACGCCAGAGGAGTTTGCCGAAGGCTCGATCCCAGGTGCGGTCAATGTCCCGCTCGACCGGTTCGATCCGGCCACGATCATCGATGAGCCGGGCAAGGAAACCGTGCTGTTCTGCCGCTCCGACCGTCGCTCCGGGCTGGCAGCGGAAAAGCTGGCAGCGCAGCGCGGTGCGGCCGTGCGACACCTCGATGGCGGAATTCTGGCCTGGATGGCGGACGGGCAGGCGGTTACCGGCGCGCAATAAACGCAATCAATGCACCAACGAAAAGGGCGGCTCCCTCGCGGGGGCCGCCCTTCGTGTTTGAGCGCGGGGCAGGGAGGCTTAGCCGCCCTTCACCACCTTGAACTTGTGCCGTCCGAGAACCGCCGCAGCAGCCGCCCCGAACAGGAGCATCATCGGCGGGGCCGGAACCGGCGTGCCGCCATTGCTGCCGCCCGACGAGGAGCTGGAGCTGCTCGACGACGAGGAAGAGGACGAGCTCGAGCTGCTGCCCGACGAACCGCCGCTGCTCCCCGAGGACGAAGACGAACTGCTGCTGCTCGACGAAGACGACGAGCTGGTGCTGCTGGTCATGTTCCCCGAACTGGTCGAGCTGGTCGAGATACCGCCCGACGAAGAGGAGGAACTGGAGCTGCTCGACGAAGACGAGCTCGAGCTGCTGCCTGACGAACCACCCGAGCCGCCCGAACCGCCGCTGCCGCCCGAAGAGGACGAGCTGGACGACGAGCTTGAGGAGCTGCTGCTCGACGAGGACGAACCGCCCGAACCGCCCGAGCCACCGCTGGTGGTCGTGCCGGGGTGACCGCCGGACCCGCCGCTGCCACCCGAACCGCCCGAAGAGGACGACGAGGAGCTGCTCGACGAGGACGACGAACTGCTGGAACTGCTCGAGGACGAGCTGCTGACATTGCCCGAAGAACTCGAAACATTGCCCGACGAGCTTGAGACGTTGCCCGAAGAGCTCGAAACGTTACCCGAAGAGCTTGAGACGTTCCCGGACGAGCTCGAGACGTTCCCCGAAGTGCTGGTGCTGGTCACGCCGCCGGTCGAGGTCGACACACCGCCGGTGCTGGTCGAAGTCGAAATCCCGCCAGTCGAAGTCGACACACCGCCAGTGGTCGAGCTGCTGCCGCCGCTGGAGCTGGTGGTGGTCGAGCTGAGCCCGCCAGTGGTGGTGGTCGAGGTCAGCCCGCCGGTCGAAGTCGAGGTGCTGCCGCTGCCGCCACTGCTGTTGATGATGTCGATGTCGATCACCACGCCGCTGGACCCGCTGGTGCCGCTGGTGCCGCCGCTGGAGGTCGACGTCGAGCCGCCCGAGGTCGAGGTCGAGCTGCCGCCCGACGAGGTCGATCCGCCCGAGGTGGTGGTGGTCGACGTGACCACGACCGAGCCGCCGCCACCGCCGCTGCTGCCGCCGACGAAGCCGCCGAAGAAGCCGCCGCCGAAACCGCCGCCAAAGCCGCCGCTGCCACCAATCACCGTCACACCGCCGCTGCTGCTGCCGCCACCGCTGATCGGCGGAAGCGGGGGCAGCGGAAGCGGAGTCGGCACCGCGGCAAAGGCCTGCTGGTAGACCGGGACGCAGCCGTCAGCCCCGCCCTGGATCAGGCGGGTGCCGCCCGAGCTCTGGGCAATCCCGTGCGGGCCGGGGCCATAGGGACCCTGCACCACCATGCCGGGGCCGGCCGGAACGCATTCGATCGTGCGCTGCACCACCCGCCGCTTGCGCTGCACCGTCTTGGGCACCTTGCGCTGGGCAGTGCTCTGCTTGACGTAACGCGGCTGGCTCTTGGCCGCCTTGATCGTCTTCGCCGACTTGTACGAGGGGCGTTCCGTCGCCATCGGTTCGGCGACGTGAACCGCGCCTCCCGCAAGCAGCGCCGTGCCCGCAGCAGTTGCGGACAGTTTCGCCAGGGCCATTTTTACCGACATGGGCAAACTCTCTTGTTGCATCCGGGCCGTGGATGGAAACGGCGGCTCCGCCCCCACGAACACGTCCCTGTGGCATCAAGAAGCGACCAACTCCTTAAACCGGCAATCGCATTAACCATGAAACCGGGGTCGACTGACGAAAAAAACCACCTGATTCCGGCGGACCCAGGCGACCTGTCCCGTTATGGAACCGAAGTCAGCGGGAATCCCAACGAAAGCGTTAATCTTCCGGGCCGAACAGCGGGGTCTGGCTGCCCGCCGGCGGGCGCATTTCGAGGTGATTCCATCCCGCATCGTTGAGGCAGCGGCCGCGCGCGGTGCGGGCAATCAGGCCGAGCTGGATGAGGTAAGGCTCGATCACTTCCTCCACCGTATCGCGCGGTTCGGCGAGCCCTGCGGCGAGTGTTTCCACCCCCACCGGGCCGCCCTTGTAGGTGGTCGCGATCATGGTGAGGTAGCGCCGGTCCATCGCGTCGAGCCCAAGCCGGTCGATCTCCAGCCGGGTCAGCGCCGCGTCCGCGATTTCACGCGTGACCAGCCCATTGCCCGCGACATGGGCGAAGTCGCGCACCCGCCGCAGCAGCCGTCCGGCGACCCGCGGCGTGCCCCGGCTGCGGCGGGCAATCTCGCGCGCGCCCGCAGGGTCGATCTCCATCCCCAGCAGCCGCGCGCCGCGCGTCACGACCAGGTCCAATTCCTCATGGGTGTAGAAATTGAGCCGCACCGGAATGCCGAACCGGTCGCGCAAGGGCGTGGTCAGCAGCCCCTGCCGGGTAGTCGCGCCGACCAGCGTGAACGGCGGCAGGTCGATCCGCACCGAGCGCGCCGACGGCCCCTCGCCGATGATCAGGTCGAGCGCGCGGTCCTCCATCGCCGGGTAGAGCACTTCCTCGACCACCGGATTGAGCCGGTGGATCTCGTCGATGAACAGCACGTCGTGCGGTTCGAGATTGGTCAGCAACGCGGCAAGGTCGCCCGCTTTGGCGATCACCGGGCCAGAGGTGGCGCGGAAACCGACGCCCAGTTCCTTGGCGACGATCTGCGCCAGCGTGGTCTTGCCGAGGCCGGGCGGCCCGAAGAACAGCACATGGTCCATCGCCTCGCCCCGCCCGCGCGCGGCTTCGATGAACACCCGCAAGTTATCCCGCGCCGCCTCCTGCCCGATGAACTCGCCAAGCGATTTGGGGCGCAGCGCGGCGTCCGGGTCTTCCGGCTGGCGAGACGGGGAGTGGAGGGGTTGGTCGGTCATGTGATGGCGTCAAGCGCTACAAAGATGCCGGTGACGAAACTTGCAACAGAAAGCATGCCTACGAGTACCATTGCCCGATGGGCAGCGTTCCCCCTCTTTACGTTGAGTGCTTCGTCAGTCGTCAACCAAGCGAAAGTCGATTCATCGAAACCGCCTCGCTCAAGTTCAAGCCGCCTATAATTGGATGTAAAATGACAGTTGTTTGCCAACATCGAGAAAAGCGACGTCAGCATCGCAAAAACGATCCCCGTTCCAAGCCATACGAAGGACCAGAATGCGGCCCGCGGCTCAAGTACGTCAGCCCGCCCCAAGAAAGTTAACAGAGCGACGATCGCACCTCCATTCGCAACAAATAGTCCTCTTACAAAATTCACCTCTCCGTCGTGTGAAAACTGCAATCGATCTTGTAGTATCCGAAGTTGAACTTCGTACCGACGCTCCGCCGCTACATCTGGAACCAGATTTGGTTTTTCATTCCTAGCCATCAAAACGGGTTCACCGTGTAGCCCTGCTGCTGCAGGAGCGCGTGGGCGGTCATCGCGCTCAGCGCCAGTTCCACACCCGGGATCAGGTCGGCCTTGTTCACCCCGTAGGCCGCCGCGCTCTGGCCGCAGACCACGAAGCGTATACCCTGGTCGACCATTTCACGCACCGGTGCGCCCGAGGGATTGGCGCCCGCGCGCCCCGCTGCGGTCCACGCCTCGTCGGTCAGCAAGTCGAACACCGCGCGCCCGTGGATGACCACGACCGCACGGTTCTTCACCGGTTCGACCCCGGCCCGCTGGTGCATGTTGACCAGCCGTGCCGCGCTTTCGAAGGTGCGGTTGAGCTTGCCCTCAGCCGCCGGTTCCGAAACGTCGAAGGCGACGTTGAACTCCGCCCCGTCGGGGATCGGGAAGTCGGCATCGGGGATTTCGGCGACGGGGCCGAAGTCCTCAAACACCGGGCCAGTGGTAAAGGCGGACAAGTCCGCCTGCTGCGCCGTTGCCGGTGCGGCTGCGAGAAACGCGGCCAGAACAAGGATCAATCGCATCGCATGGCTCCTACCCCGCCGCCCTCTTCAGCGCGACCCGGATCAGGTCGCTCTCACTCGCCCCATCGCCCAGTTCTCCTTGCGCCAGCGCGACCGCGCGGGCGGCAACGGCGGGTTTGAAGCCGAGGTTCTCCAGTGCGCTGACCGCGTCGGCGCTGTTGCTGCCTGCGGGGGTGATCGCGACGCCTGCCACGCCACCGGACGAGGGCATCCCGCCCGCCTTGTCCTTCAATTCGTTGACGATCCGGCCCGCCAGCTTGGGCCCGACCCCGTTGGCGCGGGCGACCATTGCGGCATCGCCATTGGCGCAAGCGGCCTGCAATTCGCCCGCCGACAGCGCGGAAAGGATCGCCAGCGCGACCTTGCTGCCCACCCCCTGCACTTGCGTCAGCAGGCGGAACCAGTCGCGCTCCCCCGCCTCGGCAAAGCCGAGCAGGCGCATGTCGTTCTCGGAGACTTGCAGGTCGGTGTAGAGCGTGCACGCCTCGCCTCGCTCGCCCAGCGCGCTCAAGGTCTTGGCCGAGCAATGGACGAGGTAGCCCACGCCAGCCACGTCGATCACCGCCCAGTCGGTGCCGGTCTCGTCGAGCAGGCCCTTCAGCTTTGCAATCATGGTTTGTTCCTGCCGGATTCCGGGTCGGATGGCCAGCACAGGTTGTGGTTTGTCCGCAAACCTGCGTCTTTGGTGGTTCGCGCCAAGTCGCCAAGGCGCCAAGAGGTTGCGCGCGCGGCGAAGCCGCATTCCAAAGTTACACCTCTCCCTAGGCGGCAAGCGAGGATTCCTAGCGCGGCTGCGCTGCAAGAAAGACTTCTTGGCGCCTTGGCGACTTGGCGCGAACCAAAAATTCCTACGCGCCCCCGGATTGGACAGCCGCCCCAACTTGCGCCAAATGCCGCGTATGAGCTGGAACACTTTCGGGCGGGTTTTCCGCATGACGACCTGGGGCGAGAGCCATGGCCCCGCGCTGGGCGTGGTGGTCGACGGGTGCCCGCCGGGGCTGGCGCTGGACGAGGCGGCGATCCAGCCTTTCCTCGACGCGCGCCGCCCGGGGCAGAACAAGTTCACCACCCAGCGCAACGAGCCGGATCAGGTTCGCGTGCTCTCGGGTGTGTTCGAAGGGCGCACCACCGGCACCCCGATCAGCCTGATGATCGAGAACACCGACCAGCGCAGCAAGGACTATTCGGAAATCGCCCAGGCCTATCGCCCCGGCCATGCCGACTATGCCTATGACGCGAAGTACGGGTTGCGCGACTATCGCGGCGGCGGTCGTTCAAGCGCGCGCGAAACCGCGGCGCGGGTGGCGGCGGGCGCAGTCGCACGGCTGGTGATCCCGGAAGTGACGATCCTCGCCTATGTCGCGGAGATCGGCGGTGACGCGATCAATCCCGGAAATTTCGATGCCGCCGAAATCAGCAACAACCCGTTCTGGTGCCCCGATGCCGCCGCCGCCGCGCGGTGGGAGGCACTCGTCGATGATGCCCGCAAGTCCGGTTCCTCGCTCGGCGCGGTGGTCGAATGCGTCGCCACCGGCGTGCCCGCCGGATGGGGCGCGCCGATCTATGCCAAGCTCGATGCCGACCTTGCCTCCGCGATGATGGGGATCAACGCGGTCAAGGGCGTGGAAATCGGCGACGGCTTCGGTGCGGCACGGTTGACCGGGGAACAGAACGCCGACCCGATGCGCGCAGGCGACAACGGCCCGTCGTTCGAGGCCAACCACGCGGGCGGAATCGCGGGCGGGATCAGCACCGGCCAGCCCGTCGTGTGCCGGGTGCCATTCAAGCCGACCAGTTCGATTCTCACCCCGGTCCTCTCGATCACCCGCGACGGGGCGGAAACCGAAGTGCGCACCAAGGGGAGGCATGACCCCTGCGTCGGCATTCGCGGAACCCCGGTGGTCGAAGCGATGATGGCGCTGGTGCTGGCGGACCACAAACTGCTGCACCGGGCGCAAGTTGGTAACTGATTTCCCCTCCGTTCGTGTCGAGCGCAGGCCGTAGGCCGTAGGCCGTAGTCGAGACACGCGAATGCCGCACTCCGGTGTCTCGACTTCGCTCGACACGAACGGTGGTTGGTCCGCTACCGTGAGCGCGCCCTAGCGCCGCCGCCTGAGCACCAGGTAAAGCGCGCCTTCACCCCCGTGGCGGCGGTGGGCCTTGCGGATGGCGGCAATGTCGGCGCCGTGCGGGCCGGCGGCGAGCCAGTCGAGCAACTTGGCCCGGATCGCCCCGCGCCGTTCGCCCCGGTCGGCGGCTTCGACCGGGCGCGGCTTGCCCGCGATCACCAGTACCACCCGCGCGCCCATCGCCTTGGCCTGGAGGAGGCCGTCGTCGAGCCGGGCATGCGCGGAATCGAGCGTGTGGCCATGCAGGTCGAGCGTGAAATCGGGCTCCACCACCCCGCCCTTGAACCGCCGCTCCCAATGGGAATCGAGGCCCGGCATTTCCTCCCCGGAACGGGAAGGGGGACCGCCGCGCGCGGCGCGGGGGTGGAGGGGCACCGGTGCCGATCCGGGCAACGGCAGCTTCGCTGGAACCTGGATCGGAGTGGAAGTCACTTTTTTCGCACTGGCCCCAATGGCCGACGGTGCCCCTCCACCAGCCTGCGGCTGGTTCCCCTCCCCGTTCCGGGGAGGAACGAGCGGACGAACCGTCACCGCCACGCGATCCCATGCCGCCGCCTCTTCCGGCGTCAGGCCGCGCGGGTGGGTCATTCGCCGTTGAGGCGCGCGACAGTGCCCTTGGGCAGCAGCACCAGCGCAGTGCCGCGCGCGCTCATCCCGCCCGCAATCACCCGCGCATCCTCGCCCGCACCCCAGAAGGTGTCGAACCGGTTGGCACCCTTGATCGCCCCGCCGGTGTCGTGTGCCACCCACAGCCCGTTGGCCTCGCGCCGGTCGAGGTCGAGCCACACCGGCGCACCGTAGGGCACGAACGCCGGGTCGACCGCGACCGAAGCCTCGCGCCGCACCGGCACCCCGATCGAGCCCAGCGGGCCATCGCCGGTCAACTCGCGGAAGAACACGTAGCTGCGGTTCTGGTGCATGACCTTGACCCCCTCTTCGGGGTTGTCCCGGATCCACGCCATCAGGCCCTGCATCGAACCGGGGTACTTGCCCGGCCCCTCACCCAGCACGCCCATTTCGCGCAAGACCCGCCCGATCGCGACATACTCGCGCCCGTTCTGCCCGGCATAGCCGATCCGGATGACCTGCCCCTCGGGCGTCAGCAGACGGCCGGAGCCCTGGATTTGGAGGAAGAACAGCTCGACCGGGTCGGCCGCCCAGGCGATCTCCAGCCCTTTGCCCGCCAGTGCCCCGGCGTCGATCTCCGCCCGGTCATGATAGGGCACGAACTTGCCCGAAGGCAGCTTGCGCCCGAGCGGCGCACGCCCGGTGCGCTCGTTCTCCGGCACGTCATCGGGCCAGCCGCGCTCAAGATCCGGCGGCATACCGTACACCGGCGTCTCGTAGCCGGGGCGGCGGGTGCGGCTGCCGGCGATCTCCGGTTCGTAGTAACCGGTCGCGAACGCCTCGCCCGAGCCGACCCGGGCGGTCTCGAAGAAGTCGGTAAAGAACTGGCCTGCCCGACCCACCGGCCAGTTGCGCGCCGCATCGCAAGCAGGCTTCCAGTCAGCCGGATAGGTCAGCCCGCTGGCGTCGGTCCGGCTGGTGAGGACATGGCAGGACTCGCGAAAGGCGGCGAGCGCCGTTCCCGCATCGTCTCCGCGCAAGCCCAGCGCCCCGACACTGGGGCCACGTGCAACTCCGGCAAAGGCGGCGCTGGCAACTGCGGTGGCGGGTGGCTGGACGGGCCCGACCGGACGCGGCGCATCGCCGCCCGGCACCAGGCGGCAACCGCCGAGCAGGAATGCCAGTGCCAGTCCTGCCCCCAGCCGCCGCATGGCCGCAACCCTCCTGCCGCTGTCAGCCTTCGTCGGTTTCGTCGAGGATCCAGTCCGGCGCAGACGAGGTTACGTCGCGGCGGAAAGTCCAGACATCGCGGCTGACCACGGCATCGTCCAGCGAACCGGCGACGATGTTGCCTTCCGCATCGCGCGTGACCGCCGCGATGTCAGCCACGAAACGCACTGCGACCCGGGCAACGCGCCCGTCAAGCGTAGCGGAGTGGATGGTGGTTTCCTCGATCCGGATCAGCGAGTTCTGCAGCGTTTCACCGGCCGCCTCGCGCGCGCCAATCGCTGCGTCGAAGCCGGCGTAGACATCGTCATCGCACAGTTCGCGCAGGGTTTCGCGATCCCCGGTCCAGAACGCTTCGAGCACCATGGCATAGGCAGCCTTGGCACCTTCGAGGAATGCGGTGATGTCAAACCGGCGATCGGCGGCGGCGATAGCACGGACACCCCGCTCCACCGCCGGGAGCACGGCCTCGTCCTGCCCGGGCCGCAGCGGCACGACCGGTGCCGGCGCCGCGCGCGGCATCGCAGCCGGCGGGGGCACACCGTCCTGCCCTTCGAACCGGTTCGGCACATGCTCTTCCTCGTGATCGGCGCGCTGGCCGAGCACGGAATAGAGCCGCAGGCCGAGGAAGGCGGCGATGGCAGCGAGGATGACGATCTCGTAGATCACGACGAATATCCGTTCAGCAGTGGGAGAACGCCCGCAGGCGTTTTCCGGTCCAGTCCCTGTCGTGCCCTATATGGCGCCGGTTTTCAAATGAACAACGCGCGCGGGAGGATTTTCTCGTGCCATTGCGGCGCGCAACACACAGTGCTAGGCGGCGCGCCGAACCCGGTCCCCGCCCGGCGGCGACCCCTCAACCGAGTCTGGCGAAAGCACCCCGTACCATGGCCGATGAAGGCAATATCCTGACCGACGTGAACCCCGATCCGCTGCCCAACGGCGCAGACACCGCCCCGGCTGCCGGCATGATCTCGCAGTACATCAAGGATCTTTCGGTCGAGAACCCGAACGCTCCGCATGCCTACCAGTGGACCGACGCTCCGCAGATCGACCTGCAGCTCAACATCGGCGCGCAGCCGGTCAACGAGGAAGTGCACGAAGTCGAACTGAAGATCACTGTCACCGCCAAGGCGGAAAAGGGCAATTTCTACATTGTCGAGCTGGCCTATTGCGGGCTGATCGGGATGCGCAACCTGCCCGACGAACAGGCCCACGCCTTCATGTACGCCGAAGCGCCGCAGCTGCTGTTCCCGTTCGCCCGCCGGGTGATCGCCGACGCGACCCGTGACCTCGGTTACCAGCCGCTGATGCTCGACCCGATCGACTTCAAGGGGCTCTACATCCAGCGCATCCAGGCGCAGGCCGCAGGTGTGGCCGAAGCCGGCGCGCCGGTGGCGGACGCCTGATCAACCCCGGCCGGCGCGAGCCAGCGCGATGAGCCTGCTCAGGAACGTCGGCACGATCGGCGGGTTGACCATGGTCAGCCGGCTGGGTGGCTTCCTGCGTGACATCCTGCTCGCCCGCGTGCTTGGCGCGGGCGGGGTGGCCGACGCCTGGCAGCTCGCTTTCCAGCTGCCGAACATCTTCCGCCGCCTGTTTGCCGAAGGTGCCTTCGCCAGCGCCTTTGTGCCGCTGTTCAACCGGCGGATGACCAACGACGACGACATCAGCGATGCCCGCCGCTTCGCCGAGGACGTGCTGGCGGTCCTGATCCCGATCCTGATCGTGTTCGGCGGCCTTGCCATGGTGATCATGCCGTGGATCGCCGGGCTGTTCGCCAACGAAGGCACCACTGGCGACCCGGCGCTGTTCGATCACGCGGTGCTGATGGCCCGGATTACCTTTCCGTACCTCATGTTCATGAGCCTCGCGACGCTGTTTGCCGCAGTGCTCAATTCGCTCGGCCGGTTTGCGGCTGCCGCTGCCGCACCAATCCTCCTGAACCTGTGCCTGATAACGGCGCTGACATGGGGGGCACTCCAGCCGGGCGGAGAGACGACCAGGCTCGCCACAGGGTTCTGGCTCGCAGTGGCCGTATCCGTCTCCGGCCTTCTCCAGCTGGTCTGGCTATGGGTGTGGATGCGCCGGGCTGGTTTTGCCCTGACCTTGCGCCGCCCGAGGATCACTGCGCAGGTGAAGGAGCTGGGCGTGCTGATCGTGCCCGCCGTGTTCGGCGCGGGGGTTTACCAGATCGCCCGGTTCATCGACCTGTTCTTCCTCTCCACCCTACCCGACGGAAGCTACACCTATCTCGGCATGGCGGACCGGTGGAACCAGTTGCCGCTGGGCGTGATCGGGATTGCCCTTGGCACAGCGATCCTGCCCGCGCTGTCGCGCCACCTGGGCCGCGACGAAGCGGACGAGGCATCGCGCCTGCAATCGAACGCCATCGAACTGGCCATGCTGCTGACCGTGCCTGCCGCGGTCGCCCTCTTCATCACCGGCAGCGCTTTCACCCGGGTGTTCTTCGTCGGCGGCGAATTCACTCTGGATGATGCCCTGGTCACCGGCACAGTGGTCGGCGGGCTCGTGCTGGGCCTGCCCGCCGATGTTCTGGTCAAGGTGCTGACCCCCAATTTCTTTGCCCGCAAGGATACCCGCACCCCGGTGCTGACCGCCGGCGCCAGCCTGGTGGTGACAGTCGCGCTCAACTTCCTGCTTGTTCCGCGGCTCGGCGTGCTCGGGCTGGCGGTGGCCGGGTCGGTCGGTGCCTGGTGCAACGTCGCGCTGCTGTACCTGCTGCTCGCGCGGAAGGACTACTTCCACATGCCGGTGCGCATTCTTGGCCGGATTGCGCGGATCATGCTCGCCGCAGCGGCCATGGGTGCGGCCCTGTGGTTCCTGATGGTGCCGCTCGATGCCATGTTCAGCGGCTCTGCACTGGAGCGCGCCGCCGCAATCCTCGCGATCATGGCGACCGGCCTTGCCAGCTTCGGGATTGCTGCTTTCCTGCTCGGCGTCCTCGACAAGGCGACGGTTGGCCGCCTAATGCGCCGCCAGACCTGAACCACGGAACACAAACATGCGCGTCGTCTCCGGCATCCAGCCCACCGGCAACCTTCATCTTGGCAACTACCTCGGTGCGATCCGCAACTGGGTGCGGATGCAGGATGCGATGCCGGATGGCGGGCAGTGCCTGTTCTTCCTCGCTGACCTCCATGCCATCAGCCAGCCGCACAACCCGGCGGAACTGGGCGCAGCGACGCTGGAAATGGCCGCCGCGCTGGTCGCCTGCGGGATCGACCCGGACCGCTCGATCCTGTTCAACCAGGCGCAGGTGCCTGCCCATGCCGAACTGCAATGGCTGCTCAACGGCACCGCGCGGATGGGCTGGCTCAACCGGATGACACAGTGGAAGGACAAGGCCGGCAAGAACCGCGAAGGCCAGTCAGTCGCACTGTTCACCTACCCCGTGCTGCAGGCCGCCGACGTGCTGCTCTACCAGGCGACTCACGTGCCGGTTGGCGAGGACCAGAAGCAGCACCTCGAGCTGGCGCGCGACATCGCGCAGAAGTTCAACAACGACTTTGCCAGCGAAGACGCGCCGGTCTTCACCCTGCCCGAGCCGATCGTGCCGCCCGAAGCCGCGCGGATCATGTCCCTGCGCGATGGCAGTGCGAAGATGAGCAAGTCCGATCCTTCCGACATGAGCCGGATCAACCTCATCGACGATGCCGATGCGATCATGCAGAAGGTCCGCAAGGCCAAGACCGATCCGGAACCGCTGCCGTCGGAAGCAGCGGGTCTGGAAGGACGGCCCGAAGCGCCGAATCTCGTCACCATCTACAGCGCGCTGACCGCGGAACCGGTCGATGCGATCCTCGCCCGGTTCGGCGGGCAGGGCTTCGGCGCATTCAAACCCGCGCTCGGCGAAGCGCTGGTCGAAACACTTGCCCCGATTGCCGCGCGTTTCCGTGAACTGAAGCAGGACCGCGAGGCCCTCGACGCGATCCTTGCGCGCGGCGCAGCGCGCGCGCGCGAAATGGGCGGGCCGACCCTGACCGCGACCTATCGCGCGCTCGGGCTGGTGCGGGGCTGATACTTACAGCTTTTGTCACTTGCCGGGCACAATCGCGACAGGCAGCTTACCAAGGCTGTCAGGGAGATCGGTCCATGCGTGCTTATCGTATTCCAGTGTTGGTCATGCTGACCATGTGCACACCTGTGGCTGCTCAACAGGGATATGTCCCGAATTATGTCGACCACGCTCGCTGCGTCGCCGTGGCAAAGGTTGTAGCGACAAAGGCTAAGGACCCCGCTCAGGCCCAACATTTCGCCACCGAGGCTCAGCGCGCAGAGAACGCCGCACGAGCCAAGGCGATTGCGGAAGGCAAAAGCGCAGCGGATGCAGACCGGATGATTGCAAGCCAGACCAGTCAGCTCGCACGGGGCAATCCTGACTTTCCTGATCTGCTCGAAAGCAATCTTGGTCTGTGCGTGTCGAGCGGCCTGCTCAAGCTACCCTGACAAGACAACGATAGTCCCGCATTCAAACACTGTTCAGCCCTGCGGCTTTACAGTTGGCTTCGTCGATGACAGCGTGCGACCGGGAAGGGGCGGCCGCGCTGCGCGTTGCTGTTTTCGAAAGGGACATGCGATGAATATGAATAACCGGGTTCGCCTGCTCAAACTGGCCGCTGTGCCAATGCTCCTCGCCAGCCTTGGCGCCTGCGCCACGCCGTTCAAGGCGGACGTTTCGCGCTTCCAGTCGCAACTGCCCGCACCGCAGGGACAGACCTTCGCCGTGGTGGCGGATGATCCGGCGCTCGCCGGTGGGCTCGAGTTCTCGCGCTATGCCAACCTGGTTGAAGACCAGATGGCACGGCTCGGCTATGCTCAGGCCCCCTCGCCCGAAGCTGCCAGCCTGCTGGTGCGGTTCGACTACGGGGTCGACAATGGGCGCGAGCGGGTCCGCTCCACCGGTTACTCCGATCCGTTCTGGAACAGCTGGTACAGCTATCGCCCGGTCTACTACCGCACCCGCAGCGGACGGCTGCGGGCGGTCTATCCCGCGCGCGGCTGGGGCTACGGGTTCCACGATCCGTTTTTCGGCGGCAACGAAATCGAGAGCTACACCGTCTACACCAGCGGGATCGACCTGAAGATCGACAATGCCGCCACCGGCCAGCGCCTGTTCGAAGGCAAGGCGCAGGCGCTGTCGACCTCCAACCGCCTGCCGCACCTGGTGCCCAATCTGGTCGAAGCGATGTTCACCGATTTCCCCGGCAATTCGGGTGAAACCGTGCGGATCTCGATCGAACCGGAAAAGAAGACGGTGCGCCGGATCGACTGAGCCCGCGCGCGGGATGCAATCCTTGCAGCCTTAATCCGTAGTTTACCCTATTCTGGCATCGACCGGCCCTTCGCAAGGAAAGGCCGGTCGATGAGCGAGATGAGCAGGATTGAGGCTGCCACCCCGGCAGACAAGGCTGATGGCGCGCGCGGATCTGCCCGCGCGCTGTCGCGTGGCCCGGAATTCACCGGCGGCGAACACCCCGACACTGCCCGCCACCGCATCCAGCACGATTTCATCATGACGGTCTCCAGCCTCTCGCGCGAGGCGATTGACCGGAAATACGCCTACCTCACCCGCCTGATCGAGCGGGCCAAGGAAGAGCTCGGCCATGCCCGCTCCGCCGGGAACGAAACCCGCATGGCGGCAATGCAGCAGAATATCGACGAGCTGGTTGCCTATGTCTCGGGCCATGGCATCCGCGCCAAGCTGCCCAACCGCAACGGCGAGTCTGGTTCGGCCTCCATCGCCAATTTCTATGTGCTGGGCGAAATCCCGGCCTTCCTCGGCGAGATGAGTTTCCTTGTCGACCTGTGGTACGAAAAGGAACTGGCCAAGGTGCACGACGAGCTGCTCCAGCTCACCGGGCTCAGCGCCCGCATGCCCCTTCCCTAGCGTCTGGGCCCTAGAGCTTGCTGTGACCCCCGGTCGAGCCGAACCCGCCTGACCCGCGTTCTGTCTCGTCCAGTTCATCCACTTCGCGCCACGCCGCCTGCGTGACCGGGGCCAGCACCAGCTGCGCCACCCGGTCCCCACGCGCGATCGCAAACGGCTCGCTGCCGTGGTTGATCAGGATCACCTTGAGTTCGCCGCGATAATCGCTGTCGATCGTGCCCGGCGTGTTGGGCACTGTCACTCCGTGCTTGAGCGCGAGGCCCGAGCGCGGACGGACCTGGATTTCGTATCCCGGCGGAATTGCCACGGCGAGGCCGGTCGCTACCGCATGGCGCGCGCCCGGTGCAATCGTCACGTCCTCGGCCGAGACAACGTCCATCCCCGCCGCGCCGCTGGTGGCGTAGCGCGGCAGGTCGAGCCCGTCGCTGTGCGGCAGTCGCTTGATCGCGACCGCGACCGGTTCAGTCATGGGTCTCAGGTTCCCGTTCCAGCTCGTCGGCAATGCGCGCGACCAGCGCCGCCGCTACCTGATCCTTTGGCATTTCGTCCAGATGCTCGACCCCGCCTTCGTGGACAATGTGCACCCGGTTGCGTTCTCCGCCCATCACGTCACCCGAGACATCGTTGGCGACAATCCAGTCCGCCCCCTTGCGCTTGCGCTTGGTCTGGGCGTGGTCGATCACATTTTCTGTCTCGGCCGCAAAGCCGATCAGCAGCCCCGGCCGCTTGCCGCCGGAAGCGACCGTGGCGAGGATATCGGGGTTCTCCGTCAACAGGAGCGCGGGCGGCGCCGATCCGCGCTTCTTCATCTTCTGCGCCGCAAAATCCTTGGTCCGCCAGTCGGCCACCGCAGCGACCATCACCGCGACATCGGCCGGCAGTGCCTGCTTGACCGCTTCGGCCATTTCGCGCGCGGACTCGACATCGATCCGGTCGACCCCGGGCGGGGTGTCGAGATGGACCGGCCCGGCCACCAGCGTGACCCGCGCGCCCGCAGCCGCGGCGGCAGCGGCGATGGCAAAGCCCTGCTTCCCGCTCGACCGGTTGGCAATGTAGCGCACCGGGTCGATCGGTTCATGGGTTGGCCCGGCAGTGACCAGCACATGGCGACCATAGAGCGGGCGGTGCGCCGGATCCTCGTCAAAATCGGGCTGGCCCGCCAGCGGATCCTCTTCCGCCGGTTCGGGTGCTCCTGCGGCCATGCCCACCGTGTGGTTGATTGCATCGGGATCGGTCGGCGGGGCGGCGGCGGCCTTGCCCTTGGACGCAAGCAGGCCTCCTGCCGGAGCCGGAGCCGGGTTGGGTGGCTGCTCGACCGGCTCGCCTGCATCGGGCAGATCCTCCCACTGCGCTTCCAGCTCTTCCACGCTGCGCTTGGGGGTCGAACGCGGGATCAGCGAGGACAGCAGGCCGCCCAGCCCGCCCCCGCGATGTTGCACTTCCGGTTCGGGCTCCAGCGCCTCGACCAGGCTGCCCGTTCCGCGCGGCTCGCAATCGGCGATGATCCCGAACCGGGCGGCAATCTCGGCCCAGATCACTTCCGGATCGGGCAGGCGCCCCGGGCCGAACTCGCCGCACGCCATCACCCCTTCGTCCGGCTCGATTACT
>JAHDXX010000003.1:18655-32341 GCA_023384025.1 Sphingomonadaceae bacterium | reverse complement strand
CGCACTCCGCTAATTTACGCCGCGAGTTGTGCCAAATGTTCTGACGACGGACATACTGCTGCGAGTCAGCGGTATCGCCGGATCGGGCAGCTCGCGAATCTTTGAGCCGGTTCCAAACAAGCTGGAACAAGGCTGGTGATGAGGCTTTGGCTTGCTCTTCATCACAGGCATTATAATCGATTATCAATCCGGCAGGCTTATTGTCGGTCAACTCGTTCCCAACGAGATACTCGCGCACCACCTGTCCCACATCTTGTCGGGCAAGTCCGAGTTGGTTCAAATCGTCTTCGGTGATCCGGAAGCCAAGGCCGGACGGGATAACCCCCATGAATGACATATCGGAATTCGATTTGAGCGGAGAAGCGCTCGCTACGTCCGCCCCTAGTTTCAAATTTGCATGGACAGTTCCAAATGCCTCCGCCAATTCAACTATGGCCATACCATCCGGACCATTCACTTCGGAAGTGACCCGCGCCAGCCTACCTTGCGACCTGGTTCTTGCCGCGACCGTTATCGCCATCCTAACTTGCGCGTCCGTCTCTTCATCTCGCCACGGATGGTCGGGAATCGCGTAAACCAGATCGATTGGTTTTTTGGCGCTCAACCACTTCGCGATCACGGCCCGATTGGTAATCTGCTTGATGCTGTTGGTGCTGATAAGACCAAATGATCGAGACATACCAGCGCTCGTGAGATCAGCGGCGCGTTCCCACCAATACATCACGATATCGACGCTCTTGGGAACCTTGGGCCATGCCACTCGAACAGCTTGGCAATAGAGGTCGCCTAAACGCTTACGCATTCGCTTGTTGCCGATGAATGGCGGATTTCCGACGATGAAATCAGCCTTGGGCCATTTGGCGGCTCTCGGTCTAATGTATCGATAGACCTCAACCCTTGCCGCTTCATCGGGCACTTTCTTGCCCGTCACCGGGTGGACCTTCATTGTCTCGCCATCCCACCGGGTGAGTGGCTTGCCATACTCGTCCCGTTCCAGAATTTTTGAGTCATAATCGATCAGCGCATCGCGGTTTTCGATGGTCTTCACATCGCGCAGCACCGGTTCGGGCGGCACCTTGCCCTCGCCATTCACACGGAAATGCCATTGTAGATAGCCGATCCACAGCACGAGCTGGGCAATCGCCGCCGCGCGCGGGTTGATCTCGATACCCAGGAAATTTTCGGGCGTGATGGTGTGGCCGCTCAGTTCAGCAACAGTCTGTTTTTCTCCATCAGGTTCAAGTTCGGCCAGACGCCCGATCACTTCGCCTTCCAGCTCCTTCATCCGCGCGAGCGCGACATAAAGGAAATTGCCGGTGCCGCAGGCTGGATCGAGCACTTTGGTCTGCGCGAGTTGCGCGTGGAATTTCTCGATGACAGCGTGCGCCTCATCCGCCTTGCCCGCATCGATCAACTGGCCAGCGGCGGCCTGCACCCCCGCCCAGTCGGCGCGCAGGGGCTCCATGATCGTGGGCATGACCAGCCGTTCCACATAGGCGCGCGGCGTATAGTGCGCGCCAAGCTTTGCGCGTTCCTTCCCGTCCAATGCACGTTCCAGCAAGGTGCCGAAAATGGCGGGTTCTACATGGTTCCACTTGTGCGTCGATGCCTCGATCAGCAATCCGATCTCGTCGGCATTGAGATCGATGGCGGTCGTGTCCTTGAACAGATAGCCGTTGAAGCGCAGAACAGTCTCGCCAGCTTCGCCCAGCACTCCGGCAAGCCCGCCCTTGTCCATCGCCTGCCAAAGCGATGACAGGTTGGGTGCGAAATTTTCCGGGCGCTTCTGCATCCGGGTCAGGAAGTCTGTGAAGCTGCCTTCCGGGATCAGTTGCACATCCTCGGCGAACATCGTGAACAGGCAGCGCATCAGGAAATCGGCGACGCGGGTTGGGTTCTGTTCGCACTTCTCAAGGCGTTTGGAAAGCTCGGCCAGATGCCCGGCAATTTCGCGGGTGACGCGCGCAGCTTCCTTTGACGGGTCAAGGCTGAGCGGGTCAGTCCAGATCGACGCCAGACGGGCGCGGACATCTTCGTCCCTGAGATCGTCCAGCGCGATGCGGAAACGCGCGGCATCGGGGAATTGAGTGTATTGCTTTCCCGTCCCGCTGAAATCGGCATAGACATCGATGCAGTGGCCGACATCGGTGACCAGCAGGAACGGCGGCCAACCATGATCGATCGGCAAAGCCTTGGCATAGCGCTCTGCCTGTCCGCGCGCCTCAACCATCGCCTTTGACCAGGCAGGCGTGCCGCGTTTTGCCGTGCCGCGCTTGAAACGGGCAGCAGCAGTCTGGCCGAAGATGTCGAGATCGGCCTCACCCTGTTCGGCCGCCTTGCGGTCGGCATCGCTGCCCTGCTTGGCTTCTAGGACGAAGCAATGGCGCTTGTAGGCATCTATCCGACCGAAGCTTTCGGTGCCGTCAGCTTCCTTCTGGAAAACACGGCGTTCGAACACATAGTCATTGTGGGCGTCATCGGTGCGGCTGCCTTTCGGCGGATCAACGCCAATCAGCGCGCACAGGCCGTTGACGAAACTTTGCGTGTTCGCCAGCTCGGAGCCACCCGTAGGTGCCCATTCGGCAATGAACGATTCGATTTGAGCTTTATCTGACACAGTTTATCTTTTGCCGACCAAATGCATTACTCGCAATCAGCAATCGATGTGTCAGTTTCATTTGAATTCAACACTCTCTTCAAGCGCAAGCCGCTACCGCGCATGGCATCGCTGGCCAGCCGGGGTCTCCCGATGATGGTTAGCATGGGCGCCACGCCCCAACCATCCCTAAATCCCAAAAAGTTGCAATAATTCGTGCTTAAGTCACAAAAAGTTGCTATGGGGCCCGAAAGGACGCGCTTAATGCCCAAAAATTCGCTCGCCAAAAAACCCCTTGAGGGCCTGCCGGAAGCATTCGTATCGAATGCGGCGATCAAGTCTGCCGTGTCGCGCGCGCTGGCACAGGGACGCATACGCCAGATTGCAACAAAGCTCTATACCTTCAACCTCGTCGATCCGCCCGAAGCGATTGTCCGCCGGTCACTATGGGAACTGGTCGCGGCCTATGTACCAGGCGCGATGATCGCGGATCGAACCGCCATCGAGAACCGCCCGGCGGCAGACGGCTCGATCTTCGTGGTGTCCGACCGCAAACGGGACATCGAACTACCCGGTATCACGATCCGCCCACGCAGCGGTTTGCCGCCGCTGCAAAGCGACCGGCCCTTTATCGGCGGACTGTTCCTCTCTTCGACGGCACGCGCGTTCCTCGACAATATGGTTGCCTCCCGAAAAAGGGGCGGCGATGTCAGCAGGACGTTGACCCGCACGGAAATCGAAGCGCGCCTCGATGACGTGATCCGCCGTGGCGGCATCGAAGGCATCAACGCCTTGCGCGACGAAGCGAAGCGGATTGCTCCGCTGATTGACCGCGTGGCGGAACTTGCTGCACTCGATCGCCTGATCGGGGCGCTGCTCGGAACGCGTGAAGACAAGCTGACCAGCGAGCGGGCCAAGGCACGCGGCGCGGGAACGCCGTTCGACCCTGAACGGCTCAAGCTGTTCGAGGCGCTGCATGTCGAGCTGCGCTCCACCGCCCCGTTCTCGCGGCCCGCCGAACAGCGGTCGGCCCAGGCGCGTTCGGTGCTGGCCTTTTACGAGGCCTATTTCTCGAACTTCATTGAAGGCACAGAGTTCGACGTGAACGAAGCGGCAGACATCGTGTTCAACAATGTCATCCCGCGCGACCGCCCCGAGGATGCCCATGACGTGCTGGGGACTTGGCAGATCGTTTCCGATCCGGTCGAAATGGCGAGGACACCTCGCGATCCAGCCATGCTCCTGACGCTCATGCAAAGCCGCCACGCGCTGCTGATGGGTGCGCGTCCCGACAAGCAGCCCGGCCGATTCAAGCGCGAAGCCAATCGCGCCGGATCGACGCTGTTCGTCGCGCCCGATCAGGTCGAAGGCACACTGGCGCGTGGCTTTGAATATTATGCCAGCCTCGACACGCCGTTTGCGCGCGCAGTGTTCATGATGTTCCTGGTGTCCGAAGTTCATCCCTTCGTCGATGGCAATGGCCGGATCGCGCGGATCATGATGAACGCTGAGCTGGTCGCGGCAGGCGAAGAGCGCATCATCATCCCCACGGTCTATCGCAGCAATTATCTGACGGCGCTGAAGGCGCTTTCACAGAGCAGCCAGCCCACGCCGCTCGTCCGGACGCTCGATTTTGCCCGCAAATGGGTCGCGGCGATGCCTTGGACCGATCTCGAAGCAACGCGCCGGGTGCTGGAAGGCTGCCATGCATTTGTCGATCCGACCGAAGCCGATGATCGCGGCATTCGGCTGCGACTGCCGACGCCAGCTTGACCGCAGTCAGCCGTTGTCAGTCAGCGCTGCCGCATAGGCTTTAAGCGTTTCGCGTCGATCGAGCACAAGCAATTGCTGCGCGTTCAATGGACAGACCTTCTTGTCACAATTGAGGGGCGGTTCCCAACGCCTGATCAAATCGCGTTCAAAGTCACCGGGTCCATCGCAGAGCTGTAGCGCGACGGAGAGGTTTTCCTCCATCCACTGATCGAGCAAATGCTCGGAAGCCTTGTCGAGCTTGAAGGTCGTCGCCCCCGATGGTTTGCGAATAAAGATCGGCCAAAGGCCCAGTTCACCAGCGAGCAATGCCGCAAGGCTACGACGTGGCGAATGGCCAGCGGTCTTGCCCTTGAAGTGGCATCGGGCTGCCAAACCGCGAGTGCCCTGCCCCAAGCCGACATAGACCAAGCCGAACTGACCCGGCTGCACATCTGGGATCGTCGCGCCTTCGTTGAGGAACAACGCATAGACGCCAGCCGCATTGGGATAGGACGTCTGGTTGTTGGCCGCTCTCGGCCAATCGGAAAGACTCAAATCAGTCATGCGCTCAGATATTGCAGGCGCAGTGGAGACGCTCAAGATCGTTTGGCTGCGGGGCTGTTTCGGGCCATACAGAACCCAACACCAGTTCCCTATGGACGCTCTGCGGAGTCGATGTGGGCGATGGCCGAATCCCGTCCGGGATTCCAATGGCCAGCATGACAATGCCGTTCGATTGTCATTTCGCTGACGCGGGGCGCGGCCCCTATGGGCCGCTGTGCCCCGCTCGGGCAAGATCCCGCCACCGTGCGGTGGCGTAAATGGATCATGCCGAGAGGGTTGGTGCGGGTGGTCGGGCTCGAACCGACACTCCTTGCGGAACGGGATTTTGAATCCCGCGCGTCTACCAGTTTCACCACACCCGCGCTGCGGCACGCCTATAGCGGCGCGATCAAAATGTGCAACGCCAAAAGCAAACTATGCCGCTACTTCATTGACTTCGTCGGCTTCTTTCGCGCGGTATCTGCGGCTGGGCGTGCCTTGCGTACATTGACCGCAGAAGCGTCAATGTTGTTCTTCAGATGCCGCCCGTAATATTTCTCGATCATCTCGACGCTGGTGCGGCAGTTCTTGGCGACCTGATAGATGTCTGCGCCTTCGAGCAGGCGCATACAGATATATGTATGCCGCAGACTGTAGCAGGTGCGGATATGCCCATCGCGGTCGAATTTCAGATTCAGCTCGTCGAGGACCGTATTCATCAGCTCGCGCGGCGATTTTCCGAACACCCGGTCGGTCGGCTTAAGCTGCTTGCGTTTGCTGACCCGCTCGAAGGGCAAGATCGCGCCGGGCATCGATTTGCAGAAGCCAACGCCGCGCTTGCCGCGCACTTCGATCTCAAGGATGCGCTCTCCGGTCGATTCGTCCTTCACAATCTTGACGTCGCGCAGCTCAAGCCGCGACGCCTCATCGGGGCGAAGCCCCGTATTCCCCATGAACAGGACATAGTCGTGAAAGGTCTCACAGACCTCGCGCCAGCGCGGCTTGGGCGGGTTCTTCGCCCGCTCGCGCGTGGCTTCATAGAGCATCTTGTATTCCTCGGGCGAGAACCAGGCGCGATGCTCCAGCTTGCCCGAGGTTTTGTAGGGCGCCGACATGTCCGGGATCGCTGATATCCAGCCCTTGCGGTTGGCGGTCTTCAAGATCTGCCGCAACGTCACGATCTCGTGGTGCAAAGTCGCGCGGGCCGGTTTCTTCGGCTTGCCGGTCTTCGCATCGAGCCGCGATGTCTGACGGTGCGCGCGGTATTCCTGAACCTTGCCAGCGGTGATGTCCTCCAATGGCGTGTCGCCGAAGAAGGGCAGCAAGTGGACCCGGATGATGTCGGACTTCGAAGCCACATAGCCGGCATTGCGCTCACCCATGGTGATGACTTCGAACTCGCTGGTGAAGGCCTTCGCCGCATCCTCGAAACTGGGACCGACCGGCTTCGGCCGTCGCCGGGTCTCCATGACCTGAACAGGTTCGGGGGCGGCGGGCTGAGCAGGACCGCTGATCAGGAAGATGCCACCGCGTCGGCGTTGGCGATCCTCAACGCACCGTTCCATGTACCAGTCACGCGCGAAGTCCTTGGCGGCGGCAAGGCTCGTCTCCTTCGTCGTCTGCCTGTGATTGCGGCTGCCGAGGTAGGTCGCGCATTGCCAGAAGCGGCTGCCCTCACGCTTGTAAACGTGCAGCGCGCCATCCATCAAAACATGGCTCTCTACGGGCATGTGTAAAACTCCAAAGTGTGTAAGACTTGTGTAAGTCTTTTTCGGAGTCTCGACCTTACTCAAACCATTGGTTTTGCGTGGTTTTTGGCTTAGAAAAATAGGTAGAAGGCGATTTTGAGTCGAGCGCGTCTACCAATTCCACCACAGGGGCACTGCGAGGGTGGCCCCGCCGATAGCGGGCGCCGACCTCCGCATCAAGCCTTGAGCGCGCCCGCCAGCAGCTTGTGCAGTTTCGAATGCAGCGCGTCGTTCGCAGCGAGCACCTGCTCGGCATGGATTGGCTGCGAACGGCCACGGAAGTCACTTACGAAACCACCCGCCTCGCGCACGATCAGGCACCCGGCAGCGGTGTCCCACGGCTTGAGGCCGCTTTCCCAGAACCCGTCATAACGGCCCGCGGCAACCCAGGCGAGGTCGAGCGACGCCGCGCCGAAGCGGCGGATGCCCGCCACTTCCGGCCCGATGGCGTTGTAGATCTTGCTCCACTCGGCCGGGCTGCCCGCGCCTTGGAAGGGGATGCCGGTGGCAATCAGCGCGTCGGGCAGGCGCGAACGCGCCGAGACCCGCAAGCGGCCGTCGTGAAGCCATGCCCCTCTGGTCTTCTCAGCCCAGAAGGTCTCGTCGGTAATCGGCTGGTAGATCACCGCCGCAATCACATCGCCCCAGCCCGATCCGTCGAGCTTGGGTTCCTGTGCGGCAATCGAAATCGCGAAGTGCGGGATGCCGTGCAGGAAATTGCTGGTGCCATCGAGCGGATCGATGATCCAGCGCGGCTTGGTGGGGTCACCTTCGATGATCCCGCCCTCTTCCAGCACGAAGCCCCAGTCAGGCCGCGCGGCGAGCAGTTCGTCGTAGATCGTGCGCTCGGAAATCTGGTCTGCCTTGGACACGAAATCGGCCGGCCCCTTGCGGCTGACCTGCAAGTGCTCGACTTCGCCGAAGTCACGCCGCAGCCGGCCACCCGCCTTGCGGGCAGCCTTTTCCATGACGCGGATGAGGCCGGATAGTACCGCCATGTTCTTCAGTTCGCCTTGCCGACGTAGGCCTGTTCGTAAACGTCGACCACGATCCGCGTCCCGCTTTCGATATGCGGCGGCACCATGATGCGAACCCCGTTATCGAGGACGGCCGGCTTGTAGCTCGAAGAAGCTGTCTGGCCCTTCACGACCGCGTCGGCTTCGACAATGGTTGCTTCGACCTGGCCCGGCAGTTCGACCGAGATCGGCCGTTCGTCCCACAGCTCGAGCATGACTTCCATGCCGTCCTGCAGGAACGGGCGGGCATCGCCCAGAAGGTCACTCGGCAGGTTGATCTGCTCGTAGGTGTCCTTGTCCATGAACACCAGCATGTCGCCATCTTCATAGAGGAACTGGTAGTCCTTGGTATCAAGGCGCACCTTCTCGACCGTGTCGGCGCTGCGGAAGCGGACGTTGGTCTTCCGGCCGTCGATGAGGTTCTTCATCTCGACCTGCATGTAGGCCCCGCCCTTGCCGGGCTGGGTGTGCTGGATCTTGGCGACCTTCCAGATGCCGCCTTCATACTCAAGGATGTTGCCCGGACGGATGTCCACGCCGCTGATCTTCATGGGAAAGAGCCTTTGCTTGGAAATGGGCGTGGGCGTTGCCGCCGTGCCACTGCGGCGCCGCCCTTAGCCGAGCAGTCAGCGCGGAGCAAGGTCGGTGGCGCTAGGCCGCTGCTTGCGCTAGGAGTCCTGCATGTCGATTGCCCGCCTGTCCGCCGTTCTGCTGTGCCTTGCTGCTCCCCTCGTGGCCAGCCCGGGCGGCAAGCTGCAAACCCTGCCGCAAGGCCGCTACACCTGCGCCCTGCCCGGCGATGCGCTGGGCGAGGCATTCGTGGTTCTGCCGGACAAGGAATTCGTGATCGACAACGGCTCGACCTATCGCACGACAGGCGGAACCGGCACCTACCTGCTGACCGGAGACCAGGTCCAGTTCACCCGCGGCCCGATGAAGGGCATGCGTTTCGAGCGAACCGGTCCCGGTGCCTTGCGCTGGATCGATGACAACGGCACGCCCGGCCGCGTCCGCTGCGTGCGGAATGTGCGTTAAGCGATTTTTTTGGCGAACGCAGCGACCGCAGCCGTCTCATCTCCGCCCCATACCGCGCCCGATACCGCGAGAAAATCTGCCCCCGCCTCAACCAGCGGCCGGCAATTGTCCGGCGTGATCCCGCCGATTGCGACACAGGGGATTTCGAACAGGGTGCTCCACCACTCGAGGATTTCCGGCTCGGCCCGGTGCTCGGTCACCTTGGTTGTGGTGGGGAAGAACGCGCCGAAGGCGACATAGTCCGCCCCGGCCTCGCCCGCTTCCATCGCCAGGTGGCGGCTGGCGTGGCAGGTCACGCCGATCTGCGCTTCACGCCCGAGCACTTCGCGCGCTTCCTTCACCGTACCGTCTTTCTGGCCCAGATGGACCCCGTCGGCCTTGAGGCGCTTTGCCAGCGCAATGCTGTCGTTGACGATGAATGCCACTTCGCGAGCGGCGCAGATTTCCTGCAACGGACCAGCGAGGCGGGCGGCCTCGTGCTGGTCGAGCCCTTTCACACGGTACTGGAACGCGGCGACCTCGCCCGCACCGAGCGCGCGTTCGAGCCGTTCAGGGAACGATCCGCCGACATCGAGCGGCGAAATGAGGTAGAGCTGTGTCTGGATCATGGTGACAGGGGCCTAGCTGCACCTGCCGCCATGCTCAAGCAACGGAAGCCGCGTGGATCTGGTTGATCGCTGCACCCAGAGCAGCATCAAACTCGGCATCGCTCTGCTGCGCGCGCAGGTCCTGCAACAGGCCGCGGCTGAAGCTGGCGATCATGCCTGGGTTCTTCGCCAGATGGGTGCAGGCATCATCGGTCGAATATCCGCCCGAGAGCGCGACCACGCGCAGCACGTTCGGGTGGGCGATCGCCGGGCTGTAGAGACCCGGCTCGACCGGGATCGAGAGCTTGAGCATGACCTTGCGATCACCCAGCCGGTCGAGCCCCTGCATGATCGCATCGAGGAGGAACTTCTCGCCTTCTGCACGGTCGGCCGAGGTAATGTCGTATTCCGGCTCCAGCATCGGCACCAGCCCGGCATCGAGGATATGCCCGCCGACTTCGAACTGCTGCGCCACGACAGCCGCGATACCCGCCGGGCTGGCCGACTTGATGACCGAGCGCATCTTGGTGCCGAACATGCCGTGATCGACCGATTTCGCCAGCAGCGCGGGCAGCTTGTCCATCGGCTTCATCAGCTGGACGCCGTCCGCCTCGTCTTCCAGGCCCTGGTCAACCTTGATGAACGGAACCACGCCGCGTGCCTTGAGCGCGTCGGCGGTGGTCTTCCCGTCAACCATGCCGTCCATGGTCTTCTCGAACAGGATTGCACCGATCACCTTGCCGCTCGCAAAGCTGGGAGCGGTGATGACGCGGGCGCGCATCTCGTGGATCTTGCCGAACATCTCGTCGTCGCCCGACCACTCGTTGTCTTCGACGCCGTAGCCGCGCAGAGCCTTCGGGGTCGATCCGCCCGACTGGTCAAGCGCGGCAATAAAGCCCTGGCCGGTGGCGATACGCTGGGTCATTTCGTCGAAGTTCATGGCGTGCTTTCCTGTCTATGCATTCGTATGCAGTCGCGCGCGCCCTTAGCCAGCAGCGGCTGGGCGCGCAACCGCTCAACCCTTGCGAATCTTGCGGATTATCCCGTTGAAGGCGAACACCGGCTTGCCGTCTCCGGTAATCAGCCCGCGCACGAATATGGTCTTGCCCCCGGCGCGGGTCACTTCGCCGCGCGCTTCCATCAATTGCCCCGCATAGGCAGGGTCGAGAAAATCGCCCGACAGCGTCAAGGTGACTGCATGGCTGCCGTCGAGTTCCTTCGTCGAAATCGCAAACAGGGCGAAATCGGCGAAGGTCATCAGGCACCCGCCATGCATGAACCCGCCGCCATTCATGTGGCGCGGCTCCGCGCGGAAGGCGCTCACCACCGAGCCATCCGCTTCCTCGCGGTAGTAGAACGGTCCGGAACGGGATTCGAACGGATCGTGCGGCCAGTGGGTCCAGCCGTCGAACTCGCCGCCTGTGACCTGCTTCGGCCCCTGGTCAGTTACGCCCTGGTCTTCGCTCATGCCTGCAGCGCCACCACGCCCGGCAACTCGCGGCCCTCCATCCATTCGAGGAACGCGCCGCCAGCGGTCGAGATGTAGGTGAAGTCACCCGCAACCCCGGCGTGGTTGAGCGCGGCAACCGTGTCGCCGCCACCCGCGACCGAGGTGAGCGAACCGTCCTGCGTCAGCGCGGCAGCGGTTCTCGCCAGCGCTACGGTGGCAGCATCGAACGGCTCGATCTCGAACGCGCCCATCGGGCCGTTCCACACCAGTGTGCGACAGGTCTTGAGCACGTCTCCCAGCGCTTCGACCGCCTGCGGACCGACGTCGAGGATCATCTCATCCTCACCAACCTCGTGCACATTGCAGGTGCGGAGACTGCCCGGGTTTGCGGCAAATTCCTTTGCAACTACAACATCATAAGGCAAATGGACGGTGCATCCGGCGTGGTCCGCCTGGTCGAGGATCCGGTTCGCGACGTCGAGCAGATCGTGCTCGCACAGGCTCTTGCCGACATCGACCCCGCGCGCGGCGAGGAACGTGTTCGCCATGCCACCGCCAATGATCAGATGCTGCACCCGCCCGACGAGGTTTTCCAGCACCGCGAGCTTGGACGAGACCTTCGCCCCGCCGACCACTGCCGCGACCGGTGCCACCGGGTTGCCAAGTGCTGCATCCAGCGCCTTCAACTCCGCTTCCATTGACCGGCCGGCATAGGCGGGCAGGATATGGGCCAGCGCTTCCGTGCTGGCATGGGCTCGGTGCGCGGCGGAGAAAGCGTCGTTCACGTAGATATCGCCCACCGCAGCAATGCCGCGCGCGAAGTCCATGTCGTTGGCTTCCTCGCCCGGCCAGAAGCGGGTGTTTTCCAGCATGCCGATATCGCCCGGCCGCAGGATCCCCACTGATTGCTCGACCACCGGGCCCTGGACCTCGGGGATGAACATGACCTCGCGGCCCAGCACCGCCTGCACTGCATCCAGCGTCATGCTGACCGAGAGCACCGAGCTGCGCTGCCCCTTGGGCCGCCCGAAATGCGCCAGCAGCAACACCTTGGCGCCCTTGTCGGCCAGCTCGAGGATGGTCGGCGCGCTCGCTTCGACCCGGGTCGTGTCCGTTACCGAGCCATCGTGCATCGGCAGGTTCAGGTCGACACGGACGAGCGCGACCTTGCCGGTCAGGTCGCCGAGGTCATCGAGGGTTTTGAACGTGGGCATTGGTCCGCTCCATTCCTCCCCCACCGGGGGAGGGGGACCGCGCGCGAAGCGCGGGGTGGAGGGGCACCCTCGGTTTGTCCGAACGGCGGCGGGTGCCCCTCCACCACCTCCGGTGGTCCCCCTCCCCGTCACGGGGAGGAAGACTGTTACATCAGCTTCGCCACCACGCCGGAGGTGTCGATCATCCGGTTGGAGAAGCCCCATTCGTTGTCGTACCAGCTGACCACGCGGGCGAGCTTGCCTTCGAGCACCGCGGTTTCGAGGCTGTCGACGGTCGAGCTGGCCGGATGGTGGTTGAAGTCGCTGCTGACCAGCGGCTGCGTGGTGTAGTCGAGCACGCCCTTCATCGGGCCTTCCGCCGCGGCCTTGAGCGCTGCGTTGAGCTCTTCCGCCGTGGTATCGCGGCCCGGAACAAAGGTCAGGTCAACCAGCGACACGTTCGGGGTCGGCACGCGGACCGAGGAACCGTCGAGCTTGCCCTTCAGTTCGGGCAGCACCAGCCCAACCGCGCGCGCCGCGCCGGTGGTGGTCGGGATCATGTTCTGCGCCCCGCCGCGCGCCCGGCGCATGTCGCTGTGCATCTGGTCGAGCATGCGCTGGTCGTTGGTGTAGCTGTGGATCGTGGTCATGAACCCGCGCTCGATACCAACGGTATCGTGGAGCACCTTGGCCACCGGAGCGAGGCAGTTGGTGGTGCAGCTGGCGTTGGAGATCACGTCGTCGTCAGCGGTCAGCGTGTCATGGTTCACGCCGTAGACGATGGTCTTCGACACACCGGTTGCCGGGGCCGAGATCACAACGCGCTTGGCACCGGCGGCGATATGCGGGCGGGCCGCTTCGTCCGACTGGAAGAAACCGGTGCATTCCATCACCAGATCGATGCCCATGTCCTTGTGCGGCAGGTCGCCTGGATTGCGCTGGCTGGTAACGTGAATGCGCTTGCCGTTGACGATCAGGTCACTGCCGTCGACTTCGACGGTGCCGGGGAAGCGGCCATGGGTGCTGTCGAACCCGAACAGCAGCGCATTGGCCTTGGTGTCGGCGAGGTCGTTGATGCTGACCAGCTCGAGATCGTGGTCAGTCCGCTCCAGCAGAGCGCGTGCAACCAGGCGCCCGATGCGCCCGAAACCGTTGATGGCAACCTTGGTGGTCATGGAACTGCTCCTGTTAAACAGCCAGTCTGGCTTCAATCTTGGGGACAATGGCTTCAACCGAGAAGCCGAAATGCTTGAACAACTGGTCACCGGGCCCGGATGCACCGAAAGTGTCGATCCCGATCGTCAGGCCCGCACCGACATACTTCTGCCAGCCCAGCGTAACCCCGGCTTCGACCGAGACCTTGAGCACGCCTTCCGGCAGCAGGTCAGCGCGATAGGCGGCATCCTGCTCGTCGAACAGCTCGGCGCAGGGCATCGAGACGACATCCGCGCCAATACCCTTCGCTTCCAGCGCTGCGGCCACATCGCAGGCCAGCGAGACTTCCGAACCCGTAGCAACCAGCACGACCTTTCGTGCCGCACCGGCTGCCTTCAGGCGATAGGCACCGCGCGCCGACTTCATTTCGGCTTCGCTGCGCAGCGGCGGCAGGTTCTGCCGGGTCAGGGCGAGGACCGAAGGCCGGTCCGCCTGCTTCAACGCCAGCGCCCAGCACTCTGCCGTCTCGATCGCGTCCGCCGGGCGGAACACCAGCAGGTTGGGAATCGCCCGCAGGCTCATCACATGCTCGATCGGCTGGTGGGTCGGGC